>DATEJV010000039.1:0-3976 GCA_035277745.1 Gammaproteobacteria bacterium
GCCTGCCACGCATGACCACGTGCCGATTTGCACCTGGAGCGATAGCCGGAAGGCGTCGAAAAAATGGTGGGCCGTGGGCGATTCGAACGCCCGACCAACTGGTTAAAAGCCAGCTGCTCTACCGGCTGAGCTAACGGCCCGTGCTACAAATTAACTCCGTATACCATCCTTGGTGCATTGACCAGTCCCGACATCCCTGTCGGGACGTTCGTCGGGCGCGAAACAGTGCTTCGCGGAAATCCCCCGCCTCACCCCGGCTCGGCATCGTGCCTCGCGTTCGGCCGGATCGAAATGCCACCGGCATTTCGATTCATTGCACCGGCCTCACCCGGCTGAGCTAACGGCTCCGCAAATGCCAGACGATACAGTGCTGGGCGCGCATCATAGCGGACACCGCCAGCTCGGCCAAGCTCAACGGTAACGTGTCGGGTCTGCAATGCCGGCGTCGCGAAAGCCGGCAAGCCGCAAACGGCAACTGTCACAGCGGCCGCAGGCACGACCCGACTCGTCCGCCTGATAACAGGAAACCGTAAGCGCGTAATCCACACCCAACACCGTACCACGACGGATGATGTCTGCCTTGGATAACCGGATCAGCGGCGCATGGATGCTGAATTTCCGGCCTTCTGCCCCCGCGCGCGTGGCCAGATTCGCCAAGCGTTCGAATTCGGCAACAAATTCGGGACGGCAATCGGGGTAGCCGGAATAATCCACGGCATTGACGCCGATGAAAATGTCCTGGGCACCGAGAACCTCCGCCCAGCCGAGTGCCACCGCCAGGAACACGGTGTTGCGCGCCGGCACGTAAGTCGCAGGAATGCCCGCAGTCGGGTACTCGGGTACGTCAATGCGCGGATCGGTCAGTGCCGACCCGCCGATGGCGGACAAATCCAGGGTCAGGGTCTTGTGCGTGACTGCGCCCAGCGCGCGTGCCACCCGTGCGGCCGCCTTGAGTTCGGCACGGTGTCGCTGACCATAAGCAAAGCTGAGTGCATGACAGGCGTAGCCCGCGCTGCGCGCAATCGCCAGAACCGTGGCGGAATCCAGTCCGCCGGACAGCAACACGACGGCGGACTTCGACACTTGTGTCATCAGCGTCCCGGCACGTCGCCCCAGATATATTTGTGCAGCTGTACCTGCAGGCGTACCGGCAGACGGTCGGCGAGAATCCATTCGGCCAGAGTGTGTACCGGAAGCTGCGTGTAACTTGGCGAGAACAACACTTGGCAGTGCTCAACCAAGCGATACTCTTCGAGTTTATGCTTCGACCAGTCGTAATCTTCGCGGTCGCAGATCACGAATTTCACCTGATCCTGCGCGCGCAACACCGCCAGGTTGGCATACAGATTACGCGCAGATTCTCCCGAGCCGGGAGTTTTCAGGTCCATGACGCGCACTACGCGTGCATCCATGTCCGCAATCGACAAGGCGCCGCTGGTTTCGATGGATACCTGGTAGCCGGCATCGCAAAGTCGTGTGAGCAGCCCCAGGCAATTCGGCTGAGCCAGGGGTTCCCCGCCGGTGACGGTCACGAACTCCGGCCGGTACTGCGCCACATCTTTCAGGATCGTATCGAAGCTGCGCCACTCGCCGCCGTGGAACGCATAGGCGGTATCGCAGTACTGGCAACGCAACGGGCAGCCGGTGAGCCTGACGAACACCGTCGGCCAGCCGACGCTGTCGGCTTCGCCCTGGATGGAATAGAAAATCTCGGTGATCCGCAGACGCTCGGCCGCCGGCAGATCGTCGCGGAGCACACTTGCCGGATTCATGAGAGTGGAACTCAGCGTCAGTGACCCTCTTTGCGCATGCGCTCCAGGCGCTGGCGCGCGAGTTTCGCCGCACTGCTTTTGGGATACTGCCGCAGGACGTTCTGCAGGGTTTTGCGCGCCGCGCTGAACTTGCCGAGCTCATACTGCGAATATCCCAGCTTGAGCAGCGCATCCGGCGCCTTGTTGGAATCCGGATAGCCCTGCACCACGGCCTGATAATTCACCACGGCACCCTGGAAATCGCTCATCTGGTAATGCGCTTCACCCATCCAGAATTCCGCATTCGGCACCAGTGGGCTCTGCGGATACTGCTGAATGAAATTGGTGAACCCATTGATGGCATCCTGATAGCGGCCCTGTTTCAGCAAATTGAAATCCTGCTGGTAAGCCGCCTGGTCACCGCCGGCCACAGCGGCGGCGGATGCCGTGCCCGCCGCCGGTGCCGCGCCGGCGCCGCTCGCGGCAGCACCACCGGAACCCACGCTCAGTTCCAGCTTCTGCAGGCGCTTGTCCAGATCCGAATACAGGTCCCGCTGCTGCTTGATGCTGAGCTGCTGGTCGTGTTGCAGCGTCTGAATATCGCCGCGCAACTCGTTCACCTGCTGCTGCAGGCTTTCCTGATTCTGCGACAGGTTCACCAGACTTTGATTGTTGAATATCTGATCAAGCCGGCCAACGCGTGTCTCCAGCTGCTTTTGTTGCGCCAACAGTTGCTGCTGCTGGATGTACACCGGATCGTCCGGTCGCACGGTCATGCAGCCGGCCACTGCCATGGCCAGCAGCACGGGTAGGCATGCGCGAAGGCAATACGCTTTCATTGGGTCAGGTACACCAGCACCGCCCTGCGATTCAGGTGCCAGCAGGCCTCGTCGTGCTCATGGCATACGGCATGCGCTTCACCATAACTCACGGTACTCAACTGGTTGGGATTGACACCCTGGAACAGCAGGAAACGGCGCACCGATTGTGCGCGCCGGTCGCCCAAGGCGATGTTGTATTCCCAGGTACCACGCTCGTCGGTATAACCCTCGATCCGCACCCTGGCTTCCGGATGTGCCATCAGGTATTTGGCATGCGCCGTCAGCAAGTCCAGAAACTCGGGTTTGATGTTGCTCTTGTCAAAATCGAAATACACGGTTTTCTGGTAAAGGATGTTATTCGGGTCATCCAGCGGACTGAGCGTGGTCTGCGACGGAGCCGCGGCGGTTGTCGTGGTGGGCGCAGCGGTGACAGGCGGCGTGGTAACCGCAGCCGGTGCCGTCACCGGCTTCACGGTCTTGGCGCAACCCGCAATGAAAAGCGCCAGTGCCAACATCACAAAACCGTAACGTAAAGTCTTCATGAATCGCTCCTCCTGATGACCAGGTCGATAATTGCGAAGCGCGCGCCACGCACCGTTATTGTGACAGGAATGGACCCCAAACGGGAGCGTGCACGCTCACCCCGGATTTGGATTCGGACAGGCGCTCGCGCACCTGGCCGTCCACGGATACTTCGGCGAGCACCCCGCGGCCGCCATAGCTGGCCTCGTAAATAATCATGCTGCCGTTGGGCGCAAAGCTGGGCGACTTGTCCAACTCTCCGTCCGTGAGCGTCAACAGCGCGCCACTGGCGAGATTCATGACCGCAATGTGCAACCGGCCATTTTCACGGTGCACCATGACCAGCGTCTGGCCGTCAGGCGAAACGCTCGCGCGCGCGTTGTAGCTGCCGTCGAACGTGATGCGCTGCGGCGTGCCGCCGCTCAAACTCACCTTGTAGATCTGCGGACTGCCACCGCGGTCGGAAGTGAAGTACAGGCTCTGACCGTCCGGCGACCACGCCGGTTCGGTGTCAATGGCCGCGGAGGTGGTGATGCGGCGCAGCGTGCGGCTCGCGAGGTCCATGACGTAGATGTCGGGGTTGCCGGGCGCGGACGACAGCACCAACGCGAGCCTCCGGCCGTCGGGCGAAAATGCCGGCGCACTGTTCAGCCCCGGCCGGTCGGAGAGCCGCTCACGCTTGCCGGTATATATGTTCTGCATGTAAATGGCCGGCAAACCGCTTTCGAACGACACATACGCCAGGTATTTGCCGTCCGGCGACCAGGCGGGCGACATGATCGGCTCGTTGGAGCTGAATACCGTCTGCGGGTGGTAGCCGTCGGAATCCGCCACCACCAGATCATAATGCTGATCCAAGCCGCCCTTGCCGGAAACTTCCAC
>DATEJV010000040.1:0-10420 GCA_035277745.1 Gammaproteobacteria bacterium
ATCTCGGGATGGATGTAGCAGTAACCGCGGGAGCCTCGACCGGAAGCGCGCATTGCGCGTCCGCAGCGTGTTACACGCGGGTATTTGCCGTGCTCAACCCGGTATTAAGCTCCCAACGTGAAAATTACTTGCACACGCTCGTAAATGGCAGCCGCGCTGCACCGGCTGCTGGAACAAATCCCCTACCCGCAGGAGTACGCTCCTTTACAGTCGTCAACTCCCGCCAACACTAAAAACACCTAACAAAATGAACTTTCACCTAAAATCCCCCCCGTGCGCAAAGCGCGCTTTCCCCCTTTTGCAAAGGGGGGCGAGGGGGGATTTCGAGCGCCGGGCATTCACTGCTGGCATTTCGTTAGACGCTCTAAGGCTCCTGCCGCGGCGACTCACTACTAACCGAACAGATTCTATAAAAGTGTGCGCCGTAATTATCAGGTACGCGTGCGCTGGATGCGCATGACCTGCGGCAGGCTGCGCAGCTTGCGCAGCACACGTGCCAGATGCTGGCGGTCGTGCACGCCGAAAACCAGGGTAAGCAGCGCGGTGAGTTCATCGCGCTCCTGTAGGTTGACGTGCTCGATGTTGGATCCCATTTCGGCAATGGCCGCCGCCACGATGGCCAGCACGCCGCGATGATTGGCCACGTCGGCGCGGATTTCCGCGGGGAAATCCCGCTTGATGCGCCGCTCCCACTGCACTTCGATCAGCTTGTCCGGCTGCTTGCGGTACTCGGCCAGGTTGCCGCATTCCACGCGGTGAATCACGATGCCGCGGCCAGTAGTGAGCACGCCCACAATGTCGTCACCCGGAATGGGATGACAGCAGCGCGCGAAGCTCACCACCATGCCCTCGGTACCGTGGATGGCGAGCGGCGCGGCCGGCTTCGCCGCCTCGCGCCCATCGGCCGCGAGAGGAATCAGGCGACGCGCCACTAGCGGCGCCAGTTGCTGGCCGAGGCCGATGGCAGCGTACAGGTCATCGACATTCTGCAGCTTGAATTCGCGAATCAGATCCGCGAACTGGGCATCGGAAATCTTGCCGAGTTTCATGGATAACGTCGCCAGCGCCTGCTCCAGCATGCGCCGACCGAGTTGCACCGCTTCCTCGCGCTGCAGATTCTTGAGGTAATGACGCACGCTGGCGCGCGCCTTGGCAGTCACCACGAAATTCAGCCACGCGGGATTGGGGCGGGCGTGCGCGGCGGTGATGATCTCCACGGTCTGGCCGTTTTCCAGCACGGTGCGCAGCGGCACCAGCCGGCGGTTGACCTTGGCGGCGACGCAGGCATTGCCGACGTCGGTGTGCACTGTGTAGGCGAAATCCACCGTGGTGGCGCCGCGCGGCAGGCGGTGGATGTCGCCCTGCGGCGTGAACACGTACACCTCGTCGGGGAACAGGTCGACCTTGACGTTATCGAGAAACTCCTGCGAGCTGCCCACGTCCTGCTGCATCTCCATGACATCCTTGAGCCACTCGCGGGCGCGCACCGTGGGTGTGGTGGCCTCGTCGCCGGTCTTGTACAGCCAATGCGCGGCGATCCCGGAATGCGCCACCTTGTCCATGTCGGCGGTACGGATCTGCACTTCCAGCGGCACGCCCTGTGGTCCGATGAGCACGGTGTGCAGGGACTGGTAGCCGTTAGCTTTGGGAATTGCAATGTAATCCTTGAACTTGCCAAGTGCGGGCTTGTACAGATTGTGCACGATACCGAGCACCCGATAGCAGGTATCGGTCTTGTCCACGATGATGCGAAAGCCGAACACATCCAGCACTTCGTTCAACGACAGGTTTTTCTCGCGCATCTTGCGATAGATGCTGTACAGGTGCTTTCCCCGCCCGAGCACGCTGCCGCTGATGTGCTCGCGCTCCAACGCCGCGTTCAGGCTGGCGCTGATTTTTTCCAGCATCTTTTTCTGGTGGCCGCGGGAACGCTTGAGGTGCTTGCTGACCACCTGGTAGCGCAGCGGATGCAGCGCCTCGAACCCCAGGTCTTCGAGTTCCAGGCGCATGGCGTTCATACCCAGGCGATGGGCGATGGGCGCGTAGATTTCCAGGGTTTCATTCGCGATACGGCGGCGCTTGGGCGGCGGCATCACGCCCAGGGTGCGCATGTTGTGCAGGCGGTCCGCGAGCTTCACCAGGATCACGCGGATATCCTCCACCATGGCCAGCACCATCTTGCGGAAATTATCCGCCTGCGCCTGCTCGCGACTGGTGAACTTGATTTGCGTGAGTTTGGAAACCCCATCCACGAGCTGCGCGACTTCCGGGCCGAAGCGCGTCACCAGCTCTTCCTTGAGCGTCGGGGTGTCCTCGATGACATCGTGCAGCAGCGCCGCCTCGATGGTGTGATGATCCATGTGCAGGTCGGCGAGGATCGAGGCCACCGCCAACGGATGGGAGATGTAGGGCTCGCCGGACACGCGCCGCTGGCCTTTGTGCGCATGCGCGCCGAACTGATAGGCTCGGGAAACTTCCGCTACCTGGACTTGCGGCAGATAACCGCGCAACTTGGCAAGCAGCGTTTCGATGCCAGCCGCGCGCTTCCCCCGGACACGGTCAAAGATGGAAGCCGGCTGGTGCATGCACGTGAGTCGCGCTTAGAGCGGATCCTCCGCGTCCATGATGACCACCGGTTGCTGCTCCGGCGGCTCCTCTACCACCGGCGGCTCGGCTTCGTTGAGGATCGCCGGGCCGACGTTGCCCGCGGCGATTTCGCGCAACGCCACCACCGTAGACTTATCGTTCTCCCAGGGCAAGGTGGGCTCCACGCCGCGCGTGAGCTGGCGGGCGCGCTTGGTGGCCACCAGCACGAGTTGAAACAGATTATCCACGTGATCGAGACAGTCTTCGACAGTGACGCGTGCCATGCTTGCTCCGGAAAAATCAATAAAATCAGGGTTTGCCAGTTTACCGGAGACCGGCGCATCAGGCCAAGAGCGTCCGCACCAGCGGCTGCAGGCCGGGACGGTCCGCACGGCTGGACTCGCCACGGCCGGCCAGGATTTCCGCGAGATCCCGCAGGGCGCGCGGGAAATCGTCGTTGACCACTACATAGGCAAATTCGCGCCAATGGGACATGTCGCCCACGGCGTCCCGCAACCGGCGCTGGATCACCGCCTCGCTGTCGGTGCCACGGCTGCGCAATCGGCGCTCCAGCTCGGCACGTGACGGCGGCAGTATGAAAATGCTCAGTGCCTCGGGCATGGCCGCGCGCACCTGGGCCGCGCCTTGCCAGTCTATTTCCAGCAGCACATCGTGGCCCTGGTCCAGTTCCACGCCGACGCTGCGCCGTGAGGTGCCGTAGCCATAATCAAACACCTGCGCGTGCTCTAGGAACTCGCCCGCCCCCGCCATGCGCGCAAACTTCGCCTGGTCCACGAAATGATAATCGCGCCCTTGCACCTCGTTGGGGCGTTGCGGGCGGGTAGTGTAGGAAACGGAAAAGTGCAGATTCGGGTGGCTGCGCAACAGCTCGCGCACCAGACTGGTTTTGCCGGCACCCGAGGGTGCGGCAATCAGCAGCAAACGCCCCGGCTTATTCACGCTCGGCCCGGGGGGCACGCAAATTCTCATTCCACATTCTGGATCTGCTCGCGCATCTGCTCGATGAGCACCTTGAGTTCAATCACCCGCTGGGTAACGGCCGTATCCTGGCATTTGGAGCCCAGGGTGTTGGCCTCGCGATTGAATTCCTGCATCAGAAAATCCAGCTTGCGGCCCACCGTGCCGCGACCCGCAAGTGCGGCCTGCAGTTCACGCGCGTGACTGTCGAGCCGGTCGAGTTCTTCCGAGACATCCAGGCGCTGCAGCTGCAGCACCAGTTCCTGTTCCAGACGCTGCGCATCCACGTTGAGCCGCAGCTCCTCGAACCGCCCGAGCAGCTTGCTGCGCAACTGCGCATGAATGCCGGCGCCCTGGACACGGATTTCCGCCACGATTGCGCTGATGCGCGTCGCACGCTCACGCAGCATGTCGTCAATCCTGCGCCCTTCGCGGCCCCGCATCTCATCCAGTACCTGCAGGGCCCGGTCGAGCAGGCGCAGGACCTCGGGCGCCAGCGTCCCGGCATCGGCGGGCGTTTCCTGTACCACACCCGGCCAGCGCAGCAAATCCAGGGCGCCCACTGCGGCCGCCGGGTGCAGCAAACCGCTGATGCGCTCGGCGGCCTCGGCTACCGCGCGTGCCCGGGCCTCGTCCACCTCCAGCCGCGCCTGCGCGTTAGCCACGGATTCGAAGCGCAGCTGAGCGTCGCATTTGCCGCGGCGCACAAACTTGACGATGTGTTCGCGGCAATCCGGCTCCAGACTGCGCAGCTCGTCCGGCAGGCGCAGATTCACGTCCAGATAGCGGTGATTGACGCTGCGCAGCTCCCAGGTGAGCGTCCCAAACTGGCCGCGCGCCTGCGCGCGCGCAAAGCCTGTCATACTGCAAGTCATTGAGTGTGTCCGGCGTCCGGGAAAACGAGGACGAAATGGTAAGCTAAATGCCTTGCCACCCGGTAGTCGACTACGCAGCAGGTCCGCGTTGTGAACCCCGAAACCGCCCAGGTCACCCGTCAGGGCAATCGCGACGAAAACCAGGACCGTGTGCGCATCGTGGCTGCCGAACCACGCGTGTTGTTGACCGTGGCCGACGGCATGGGTGGCCACGCGGGCGGCGCTCTCGCCGCGCAGACCGCGGTGGAAACGCTGGTGCGGGCGTTCCAGAATGACGCCGCACCGGATCCTGCCGAATTCCTGCGGCGCAGCATCGCGGATGCGCACCACGCCGTGGTAGCGCTGGGAGCGTATCTCGATCCGGAGGTGCGGCCGCGCACGACCATTACTGCCTGCCTGGTCACCGCCAGCATGGTGCGCTGGGCGCATGTCGGCGACAGCCGCGTGTATTTCATCCGCGACCGCAAGGTACTCGAACGCACGCGCGATCACAGCGCGGTGGAAATCCTGGCCCAGCAGGGACTGCTGGAAGACGTTGATCTCGCTTCCCATCCGCTGCATAACTTCGTGGACCAGTGCCTGGGCGGTAAATCCGAGTTGCCGACCATAACCATTTCCGATCCGCGTCCGCTACTCGCCGGAGACGTGGTGTTGCTGTGCTCGGACGGCTTCTGGTCCCCACTCGAGGGGGAGCAACTGACGCAGGCTTTGGGCGATACCCTGACCTTGCAGGCGGGCCTTGAGTCGCTAGCGCTGCAGGCGGAGTTGCGCTCCACGCCGATGAGTGACAACGTCACCGCCGCGGCCTTGCGCTGGCGCGACTGACAGCGCCATGGCAGTCTCTGTATTTCATCGGCCCAACATTCCGGTATCCGGATTATGCGCAGCCACAACCGTGCCAATCACGAACTCCGTCCAGTAACCCTCACCCGGCATTACACCCGACATGCCGAAGGCTCGGTGCTGGCGTGTTTCGGCGACACACGCGTGCTGTGCACCGCGAGCGTTGAGGAGCGCGTGCCCGTGTTTCTCAAGGGCGCAGGCAAAGGCTGGGTAACTGCGGAATACGGCATGCTGCCGCGTGCCACACACACGCGCAGCGAGCGCGAAGCCGCGCGTGGCAAGCAGGGCGGACGCACGCTCGAAATCCAACGCCTCATCGGCCGCACCTTGCGTGCAGTGGTGGACCTGGAAGCGCTCGGTGAGCGCACCATCACGCTCGACTGCGACGTGTTGCAGGCCGACGGCGGAACGCGCACCGCCGCCATCACCGGAAGTTACGTCGCACTGGTGGATGCCGCGCGCGCCATGCTCAAGCAACACACCATCCGGAAGGATCCGATGCACGGTGCGGTGGCAGCAGTTTCGGTCGGCATCGTGGGTGGCGAGCCGCGCGTGGATCTCGATTACCAGGAGGATGCACACGCCGAGACCGACATGAACGTGGTGATGAACGATGCAGGCGCGTTCGTCGAAATCCAGGGTACGGCCGAGGGTCATGCCTTCCGGCGCGAGGAACTGGACCGGCTGCTCGCGCTCGCCGGCGACGCCATCCGCGAGTTGATTGCCCTACAGCGCGCAACGCTGGCGCAATGATCAAAAAACTGGTGCTGGCCAGCGCCAATACCGGCAAGTTGCGCGAACTTCAGGCTTTGCTGGTGAATCTCGAGATCGAGGTACTCGCGCAGGGCGCGCTGGGTGTCCCCGAAGCGGAAGAAACCGGCGCCAGCTTTGCGGAAAACGCCCTGCTCAAAGCCCGGCATGCGGCGCGCCACACGGGTCTGCCGGCGCTGGGAGACGATTCCGGCCTGGTCGTGGACGCGCTCGGCGGCGCACCCGGCGTTTACTCCGCGCGCTACGCGGGGCGCCACGGCGACAATGCCGCCAATATACGCAAGCTGCTGCATGCATTGCGGGACGTACCCGCAGAACGGCGCGGCGCACATTTTCACTGTGCGATGACATGCGTGCGTACCGCTGACGATCCCGCACCGCTGGTCTGCGAAGCGACGTGGGAAGGACGCATTCTGCAAGCGCCGCGCGGTCACGCCGGCTTCGGCTATGACCCGGTATTCCTGGTAACTGGGGAAAACTGCTCGGCAGCGGAACTGAAGCCGGAGGAAAAAAACCGGCTGAGCCATCGCGGACAGGCGCTGCGCAAGCTGGCAACGCAGCTGCGCATCTGGCCGGAGCCTTGAACCCATGCTGCAGAATCCGCCGCTGTCGCTGTATGTGCACCTGCCCTGGTGCGTGCGCAAATGCCCGTATTGCGATTTCAACTCGCACGCGCTGCGCGGCGAACTGCCGCAAGCCGAATATGCGGCGGCCTTGTTGCGCGATCTGGATCAGGACTTGCCGCGCGCCGCCGGGCGCCCGGTTCAGACGGTGTTTTTCGGCGGCGGCACGCCCAGCCTGTTCCAGCCGGAAACCATAGCTGCAATCCTGGGGGGCGTACGCCGGCACCTGGTGCTCATACCGGATGCAGAAATCACGCTCGAGGCCAATCCCGGTACGGTGGAACGCGGCCGGTTTGCCGAATACCGCGCAGCGGGCATCACGCGCTTGTCCATCGGCGTGCAGAGCTTCAATGCGCGGCACCTGCAGGTGCTGGGCCGCATCCATTCGGTTGCCGAGGCGGTGCACGCCGCGGAGGAAGCGCATGCCGCAGGACTGGAAAACTTCAACCTGGATTTGATGTACGGCTTGCCGGAGCAGAACGCGGCGCAAGCCGAGGCCGATGTGCTGCGGGCGTTCGCGCTTCATCCGGCACATATCTCCCATTACCAGCTCACGCTTGAACCGAATACGCTGTTTCACGCGCACCCGCCGGAGTTGCCGGATGAGGATTGCGTCTGGGAAATGCAGCAGCGTTGCCAGGCGCGGCTGGCGGAACGCGGTTACGCGCAGTATGAAATTTCCGCCTATGCGCGCGCCGGGCGGCAATGCCGGCACAACCTGAATTACTGGCGCTATGGCGATTATTTAGGCATCGGCGCGGGCGCGCACGGAAAGTTCAGCGACGCCCGCGCAGGGCGCATCGTGCGGCTGTGGAAGGTGAAGCATCCCATGGCCTATCTGGACTCAGCCGGAACACCTGCCGGCATCGGCGGGGTGGATGAAGTGCACGGCGATGAACGTATATTCGAATTCATGCTTAACCGCCTGCGCTTGACCGAGGGTTTCAACGCCGCGGATTTCGAAACGGCAACCGGCTTGTCCTTCAGCCAGCCGCTCCCGATCCTGGAGAACATCCGAACACGAGGAATGATGGAAGTGACCAATGGTCAGTGGAAACCATCGCGGTTGGGATTTGCTCATCTGAATGACCTGCAGGCTGAATTCCTGCCATCCACCGCGGGCTCGGCGGCCAAACCTGCGAGTCATGACACGCGGGCGGTACTGCACTAGACTGGAAGCGACCCTCGCTATTGACCAAGCCCATGACTGATTACCGTCCCATATCCTGTGCGCTCTACAGCAGGTACGAAGTTGCCATCCTGCACCGCACGCCTTTGCGTGTGCGCTGGCGGGCCGCCGACGGCGTGACCCATGTGGAAACCCTCACTCCGGAAGATCTTGTGACCCGCGATGGGGAGGAATTCCTCGTGGGTCACAACGGAGCAGGCGAGTCCCGCTGCCTGCGGCTTGATCGGGTAGCCACTGTTCCTTTAGCGGGCTGTTGAACAGCAGTCTGCTGGGCGCCCCTAGAGACTGCCCGCATCAAAAACCAGACACACAAGTGTCTGATTTTTGGAGCAAGGCGTGAATTTACGTCGCGCCGCAGCGAGTTGAAAAAGATCAGGGAGCGTCCTTTTCAATAACCTGTTAGACGCACACCCCTCTCCGGCCCGAGCGGTTTTCTGCTCCGAAACAAGATGTTATGCACACCTGCTTGGCGGGCGTGTCAGCCGTGGAACTCGCAAAATGTTCCGCAACCCCCAGGTTGCGGGAATTTCGCAACTTGTTGATTCCACACTGTTTTTAAGTTTGATTAAGAAATCACCATTTCAAGGCCAGGCGGGGAATCACCGAACTTACCTGTGAGCACCTGCATTTCATCCACAGACTTATCCACCGCTTTTGTGTACAAATGCTTTTCGCCCATGCAGTCAACCTGTTACGCAGCACAACCGAGATTTGAGCTTACGAACGATACGCAAGCATTTGTGCGCACGACGTAAGCCGTGATTCACTTGGCCAAACTTGCCGCTGCGCATCACGCGCGCTATCATGCGCCCCCTTTAAAATCGTCACACGCTCCGCTCCCATGAAGTCCGGCATCCATCCCGAGTACAAGGAAATCACCGTAACCTGCAGTTGCGGCAACAGTTTTGTCACGCGCTCCACGCTTGGCCGCGATCTGCGCGTGGAGGTCTGCTCGCAATGCCATCCGTTCTTCACCGGCAAACAGAAAATCGTCGATACGGCCGGTCGCGTGGACAAATTCCGCAAGAAGTACGCGCACAAGTCAGCCTGATTTTTAAGCCTGCTTCAACGCGAAGCACGCGGGCCCCGCACACGGATTGCGGCCCGTGGTCGGAAAGTAGCCATCCTGGGGTGGTATACTTTTCACGCCCGGCCTGACCGGAATCGCGGAACCTGAAGTCGCCGAGCGCGAACCCGTTCCCCCGCAATTCAGCCACTTTCAGGACTTAAAACTGCCCCTCCCGGGGGTTTGCCTCTTGGTGCTGTGTCGGCGGTTTATGTCGATTCGCCCCCTCCGAGGCGCCGGATTTCTGGAGAACCCGCATGCCAAACAAGACCTGCAAGCTCAGCGGCCCCGGCGGCGCAGTCAGTGAGCTGGCCCTGCGCGAAGGCACCCTCGGCCCGGCCACCCTCGACATCGCCGCCCTGTACAAAGATCAGGGCATCTTCACCTTTGACCCGGGTTTCGTATCCACGGCCAGCTGCGAAAGCAAGATCACCTACATCGACGGCGAGCACGGGGTGCTCCTGTACCGCGGCTACCCCATCGAACAGCTCGCTGAAAAAAGCAGCTTCCTCGAGGTGGCCTGTCTTCTGTTGTACGGCGAACTGCCGACAAAATCGCAACTCGACGGTTTTACCGACAGCATCCGCAGGCATTCGATGGTGAACGAAGCGGTACTGCGGTTCTTCAGCGGATTCCATTACGACGCGCATCCCATGGCCATGATGACGGCGGTGGTGGGGTCACTCTCGGCCTTCTATCACGACTCGACCGACATCCATAATGCCCGGCACCGCGAGATCTTCGCCCACCGCATCATCGCCAAGCTGCCGACGCTCGCGGCCGCGGTGTACCGACACAGCACCGGCCAGCCTTTCATGTACCCCCGCAACGACCTGGGTTATTGCGCCAATTTCCTGCACATGCTGTTTGCCGTCCCGGCCGAGCCTTATCACGTCAACCCGGTGGCCGCCAAAGCACTCGACCTGCTGTTCCTGTTGCACGCCGACCATGAACAGAATGCCAGCACCTCGACCGTACGACTGGCAGGCAGTTCCGGTACCAACCCGTATGCGGCCATCGCGGCCGGCATCGCCTGCCTGTGGGGTCCGGCCCACGGCGGCGCCAATGAGGCGGTGCTCAACATGCTGAGGGAAATCGGCGATGTAAAGAACATCGCCAAGGCTATCGCCAAGGCCAAGGACAAGGATTCGGGATTCCGTCTCATGGGCTTCGGCCATCGCGTGTACAAGAACTACGATCCGCGCGCCAAGATCATCCGCGCCACCTGCCATGAGGTGCTGGAGAAACTCGGCCGCGGTGACGACCCGCAGCTCGAACTTGCCATGCGCCTGGAGGAAATCGCCCTCAAGGACGAGTACTTCATTGAAAAGAAGCTTTACCCGAACGTCGACTTCTACTCCGGCATCATTTACCGCGCGCTCGGCATCCCGCTGCACATGATGACCGTGATGTTTGCCGTCGCCCGCACCGTTGGATGGGTGGCCCACTGGCAGGAAATGATCGCCGATCCGCACATGAAAATCGGCCG
>DATEJV010000041.1:0-7107 GCA_035277745.1 Gammaproteobacteria bacterium
GGCACACGATATCGACCTGCTCGTAGGCTACCTCGGTCCGAGGGAGAAGGATGCCGAGGAACTCGGGTGGGTCACGCTCAATGAGCCGCCGCCAGAGCGAAGCACGCAATGCAGATCCTGCGGCCTCAACCACGGCGCGTGCATGTGCTGATATGAACTGGGCAATTGAGCGCGACAACGCCGGCCGGCCCATCCGCATGTGGTGGCTCGGCTCAGGCGGCAAGCCGAAGCGTCCGGAAGCGCCGGTCAATCGCGGCTGCCCAGACTGCGGCATGCCAAACGGCTGGCACAAGCGAGCCTGCAAGCATTCCGCAGTGATCGGAGGAGATAGGCCATGAGCCCGAAGGACATAGTTGCGCTGGTGAATGTCGCGATGGGAAACGCGTGGCTGCTCACGAGTTGCGTGCTGTATGCCACCGGCCATTGGGTTTGGGCAACGGTCGCATTCTGCATGGGCTGCTGGGTGGCCAAGAAATAACCGAACCGTGGAGACCATCGACCTCACCGAAGCCGCTGCGCTCCTGCACATGAGCGAGGACGCCTTGATGCGCAAGGCGCGGGCGGGTATCGTGCCTGGCGACAAGCCGGGGCGGCAGTGGGTCTTTGTCAAAGATGATCTGCTCGCCTGGATACGAGAACGAGCAAAGGCACGCGCATGTCGCTCTATCGCCGCGCCGACACTCCGCACTGGTGGTGTCGATTCCAGATCGACAACCGAGAGATCCGCCTCTCAACTGGCACGCGAGATAAGGGCCAAGCGAAGGAATTTGAAGCCGCAGCTCGCGCTCGTGCCTGGCGGCAAGTAAGGCTCGGCGAGAGGCCACCCTACCCATGGGCATCAGCGAAAAAGCGATATCTCACAGAGGTGCGGCGGAAAGACGACCCGTCCGTGACGACCATCCTGAATTGGTTGGACTCGCACCTGAAAGGCCGGTCGGTGCAGGAGATCACCCGCGATGTGATCGACGAGCTGCGACTGCTCAAATGCGAGGAATCGAGCGAGGCGACGGCGGACCGCCATATGGAGCGCCTGCGGGCGATCCTTCGAAAGTGCCGGGACGACTGGCAGGTAGTCGATTCGATTCCGAAAGTGCCGATGTATCAGCCAGGGACGGGCGAGCCGCGCTGGCTCACCAGGCGAGAGGCCGCTCGCCTCTGCCGCAGGCTCCCCTGGCATCTGCGGCTAGCGGCCCGGCTGAGCCTCGAAACCGGCCTGCGGATGCGGTCACAGGCCAAGCTCGAATGGTCGCGGATCAACCTCGAAACGCGGCGGGCCTGGGTGCCGAGCTACCAGATGAAGGGGCGCCGCAAGGCGCTGGGGTTCCCGCTCTCCACCCGGGCCGTGCGAATCCTGAAAGCCTTGCGCGCTCTGAATCCGCAGTCCAGATACGTGCACGAGTGGCGCGGCAAGCGGATCGACGACTTCAATACCGCCGCCTTCAAAGAGGCTGTCAAGGCTGCCGGCGTAGCGCCCCTGCGATGGCACGACCTACGGCACACTTGGGCATCGTGGCACGTCCAGGGCGGCACTACCCTGCACGAACTCATGCAGCTTGGCGGTTGGGCCTCCTACGCCATGGTCCTGAAGTACGGGCATTTGGCTCCAGATCATCTGGCCGAGGCGGCGCAACGTCTTTCGACTCGCAAACGCGCCTGACGCAATACGAGGCCACAGGAGCCGAGATGCTTTCTACCTACCCTCACGTAGCGGCCCGAGACGCTGGATGGCGCTGTGCCGGCTTCTGTGCGCCGTTCAGGGCTTTTGGAGACCGTCCGGACCCACTTGTGCCGCTGAAACCAGGGGCGAGCGCCGGTAGAAACGGGTCAAATCTGGCTCATAACCCGAAGGTCGCAGGTTCAAATCCTGCCCCCGCTACCAATGATCTTGGAGACAGGGCCCCGCACAGGGGCTTTTTAATGCCCGCCGGCGACCGCCGCGCGGGAAAGGGCCCTGGAACTCTGGGGCGACGTTTGAGGCCCCGCCGTTCCGCGGGGTTTGTGGAATGGGCCTTGGGCCCATTTTTTGTTTGTGGCGGTGTATGCGCGAGACGCTGCTGAGGATTATCGAGCCGGCCGTGAATGGCCTGGGCTACGAGCTGGTGGAACTGGAGTTCCAGGGCAAGCTGCTGCGGCTTTACATAGACCAGCCGCAGGGCGTGACGCTGGATGACTGCGAGAAGGTCAGCCGCCAGATAGGCGCGGTGCTGGACGTGGCGGACCCGGTTCCCGGGGCCTATACGTTGGAAGTGTCCTCGCCGGGTCTGGACCGGCCGCTGCGCAAGCCTGAGGATTTCAGCGCGCAGTCCGGCAAGCGCGCGCGTATCGAGCTGACCCTGCCGCTCAACGGCCGCCGGCGTTTCTCCGGCACGCTGCGCGGGCTGGAAAACGATGAGGTGTTGATCGAGGTGGATGGCGCAGTGTTCCGTTTGCCGTGCGCGCAGATCGGCAAGGCGCGCCTCGCACCGGAGTTTTGAATCGCAGCAGTTATGGATGTGAGCACATGAACAAAGAAATCTTGCTGGTGGTGGACGCGGTTTCCAACGAGAAAGGCGTCGCCAAGGAAATCATCTTCGAAGCGCTGGAGGCCGCGCTGGCTTCGGCCACGCGCAAGAAGCACGGCGGCGAGATTGACGCGCGCGTGGCCATCAACCGCGAAACCGGCGATTACGAGACCTTCCGCCGCTGGCTGGTGCGTGCCGACGAGGAGCCGCTGGAATCGCCGGAGCGCGAGCTGCGGCTCATGGACGCCGTGGACGTCAAGCCCGAGATCCAGGTGGGTGAATACATAGAGGAGCCGATGGAGTCGGTGGTGTTCGGGCGCATCGCGGCGCAGACCGCCAAGCAGGTCATCGTGCAGAAGGTGCGCGAGGCGGAACGTGCGCAGGTGGTCGAGGCCTACAAGGACCGCGTGGGCGAACTGGTGACCGGCGTGGTCAAGCGCGTGGAGCGCGGCAATGTTTACATCGATCTCGGCAACAACGCCGAGGCCTTCATCGCGCGCGAGGAAATGATCCCGCGTGAAGCGGTGCGCACCAACGACCGCATCCGCGGCTACCTGCGCGAAGTGCGCCCCGAGCCGCGCGGCCCGCAGTTGTTCGTGACGCGCACCTCGCCTCAATTCCTCATCGAGCTGTTCAAGCTGGAAGTGCCGGAAGTCGGCCAGGGACTGATCGAAATCAAGGGCGCGGCGCGCGATCCCGGCGTACGCGCCAAGGTGGCAGTCAAGAGCAACGATTCCCGCATTGATCCGGTGGGCGCCTGCGTGGGCATGCGCGGCTCGCGTGTGCAGGCGGTATCCAATGAATTGTCCGGCGAGCGCGTGGACATCGTTCCCTGGGACGACAACCCCGCACAGTTTGTCATCAACGCCATGTCGCCGGCCGAGGTCCAGGCCATCGTCATGGACGAGGAATCCCACAGCATGGACATCGCGGTGAAGGAGGACAATCTTGCCAAGGCCATCGGGCGCGGCGGACAGAACGTGCGCCTCGCCACCCAGTTGAGCGGCTGGGAGCTGAACGTCATGACCCAGGAACAGGCCACGCAGAAGAGCGAAGCCGAGGTGCAGACCCTGCAGAAACTGTTCATGGAGCAACTGGACGTGGACGAGGACGTGGCCGCGATCCTGGTGCAGGAAGGCTTCTCGAGCATCGAGGAAATCGCCTACGTACCGGCCTCGGAGTTGCTGTCGGTGGAGGAATTTGACGAGACCATCGTGGAAGAACTCCGCGGCCGTGCCCGCGACGTGCTGCTCACCCAGGCGATCGCCAGCGAAGAGCAGCTGGGCGAAGCCGAGCCGGCGGAGGACCTGTTGAACCTCACCGGCATGGACCGCGCCCTGGCTTTCCGCCTGGCGGGCCGCGGCATCGTCACCCAGGAAGATCTGGCCGAGCAGGCCGTGGACGACATCAAGGACGTCGAGGGTCTGGACGAGACCAAAGCCGCCGAGCTCATCCTCGCGGCGCGCGCTCCCTGGTTTGCCGCCGAAGAGGCGCAAGCGAAGTAATCCAGCGAGGAACACGCCATGGCGGAAGTCACAGTCAGACAGTTTGCGGAAGTGGTGGGCACGCCGGTCGAGCGCCTGCTGACGCAACTTGCCGAGGCCGGCATTCCGATTGCCGATCCCGATATCGCCATCAGTGACGACCAGAAACTGCAACTGCTCACGCATCTGCGCCACAGCCACGGCGAGGGCGCGGGCGGCGAACCGCGCCGCATCACCCTCAAGCGTCGCAGCGTATCCGAGATCAAACTGAGCGGGGCGCAGGGCCGCGCCAAGACCGTGAGCGTGGAGGTGCGCAAGAAGCGCACTTACGTCAAGCGCAGCGCGGTAATCGAGGAAGAATCCAAGCGCCGGGCCGAGGAAGAAGCCGTACAGCAGGCCGAACTGGACCGTCGGCGCACGGAAGAGGCGCAGTTGTCGGCGATGCGCGCGCAAAAACTCGCGGCCGAAGAAGAGGAACGCCGCAAGAAAGAGGCTGAGGAAACGCTGCGCAAGCAGGAAGAGGACGCCGCCGCGCGCGCCGAAGCCGAGCGCCGCAAAGCCGAAGCCGAAGCGCGGCGTGAGGCCGAAGAGGAAGACCGGCGCATGCGCGCCGCCGCGCCGCACAACAAACCGGCGGTGGATGACAAGCACACCAAGTACGGGCGTGCGGAGCTGCATGTGGGCCACGAGCTGTCCACGCGGCGCAAGAAGCGGCCCGCCAAGGCCAGAGCCGCGGTGAGCGTGCAGGTCGAGGCCAAGCACGGTTTTGAAAAGCCGGTGGCGCCGCAGGTGCGGGAAGTGCCGATTCCCGAGACCATCACCGTGGGCGAACTCGCGCAGCGCATGGCGGTCAAGGCCACCGAAGTCATCAAGGTGATGATGAAGATGGGTTCCATGGCCACCATCAATCAGGTGATTGACCAGGAAACCGCCGCCATCGTGGTGGATGAAATGGGCCACAAGGCCAAGTTGCTCAAGGAAAACGATCTGGAAGAGCAGGTCGTACAGGTGGCGCAGCAGGGTGACGAAATCACCCGTCCGCCGGTGGTTACCATCGTCGGCCACGTGGACCACGGCAAGACCTCGCTGCTGGATTACATCCGCAGCACGCGCGTCGCGGCGCGCGAAGCCGGCGGCATCACCCAGCACATCGGCGCCTATCGCGTGGAAACCAAGAAAGGCGTAATCACCTTCCTGGACACGCCCGGTCACGCGGCGTTCACGGCGATGCGCGCGCGCGGCGCCAACGTGGCCGACATCGTGGTGCTGGTGGTGGCGGCGGATGACGGCGTCATGCCGCAGACGGTCGAGGCCATCCAGCACGCGCGTGCCGCCAAGACGCCCATCGTGGTGGCGATCACCAAGATCGACAAACCCGAGGCCGATCTGGAGCGCGTGCGCAGCGATCTGGCCAAGCACGAGATCATTTCCGAGGAATGGGGCGGTGAAAACATTTTCGTGGGCGTGTCCTCGAAGACCGGTGAGGGTGTGGACGCGCTCCTGGATTCCATCCTGGTGCAGGCCGAAGTGCTGGAACTCAAAGCCATGGCGACCGGCCCGGCTTCCGGTTTCGTGCTGGAGTCCAGTCTGGAGAAGGGTCGCGGCCCGGTCGCCACGGTGTTGGTGCAGCGCGGGCTGTTGAAGTCCGGCGACATTCTGCTCACCGGCCAGGAATTCGGCCGGGTGCGCGCCATGTTCGACGAGGACGGCAAGCAGTTGCCGGAAGCCGGGCCGGCCACCCCGGCACTGGTGCTGGGTTTGTCCGGCACACCCAACGCCGGCGACGACGCGGTGGTGGTGGCGGATGAGCGCAAGGCGCGCGAAGTGGCGCTGTATCGCCAGAGCAAGTTGCGCGACGTGAAGCTTGCGCGCCAGACCACGAAGCTCGACGACGCATTCCAGCAGATGCAGGAGGGCGAGCAGAAGACCCTGAACTTGCTGATCAAATCCGACGTGCAGGGCAGCGCCGAGGCGCTGCGCGACGCACTGAGTGCATTGTCCACCGATGAAGTGAAGGTCAAGGTGATCGGCAGCAGCGTCGGCGGCATCACCGAATCCGACGTGAATCTGGCGCTGGCCTCCAAGGCGGTGATCATCGGATTCAATGCGCGCGCCGACGCCGGTGCACGCCGCCTGATCAGCGAGGCCGGGCTGGATGTGCGCTACTACAGCATCATATATCAGGCCATCGACGACGTCCGGCAGGCGCTCGGCGGCATGCTCAAGCCCGAGCTGCGCGAGCAGATCGTGGGCCTGGCGGAAGTGCGCGAGGTGTTCCGTTCCTCGAAGCTCGGCGCCATCGCCGGCTGCCTGGTGGTGGACGGCTACGTCAAACGCAACCTGCCGATCCGTGTGTTGCGCGACAACGTGGTGATCTTCGAGGGACAACTGGAGTCGCTGCGGCGCTTCAAGGACGATGTCGGCGAAGTGCGCGCCGGCACCGAATGCGGCATCGGCGTCAAGGACTACAACGACGTGAAGCCCGGCGACCAGATCGAGTGCTACGAACGCGTCGAAGTCGCGCGTACCGTATAGGATTCATCCGGGCTGCATCGCATGCCGCACGCCTATCCACGCAAACTGCGTATCGGCGAGCTCCTGCAACATGAGCTGGCCGAACTGGTCCGGCGCGAGGTCAAGGATCCGCGCGTGCAGCACGTGACCGTGACCGAGGTGGACGTGTCGCCGGATCTGGCGCACGCCAAGGTGCAGGTTTCGGTCCTGGGCGCCGAAGGGCCGCAGGCTGAAGTCGTGCAGGCGCTGAATCATGCAGCCGGTTTTCTGCGCCATGCGCTTGGCCAGCGCGTGAGGTTGCGCGCCATTCCCGAGCTGCGTTTCAGTTACGATGAAAGCCTGGATCGTTCCGCACGTCTTGAAGCGCTGATCGCGCGCGCCAATGCCGCCGCTCCCGGCGCCGGCAAACCCAAATGATGCCGGCTGCGTCTGCGTACCCGGCCGGCGGGGCTGCGGCCTCCGTGCGCAAGGCGGCGCGCCGCGAAGTGCACGGCATCCTGCTGCTCGACAAGCCGGTGCGCATGACTTCCAATCAGGCGCTCCAGGCGGCCAAGCGTTTGTTCAACGCGCGCAAGGCCGGGCACACCGGCAGCCTGGATCCCCTCGCC
>DATEJV010000042.1:0-4345 GCA_035277745.1 Gammaproteobacteria bacterium
AGAACAATGAGCATGATCACTAACGTCAGATATTTCATACGCAGATTCCTCAACAGAGCACGTCTAATAGTAATATCGAATATTAGTCAATAACCTCATACAATCCACGCTATTTAATCCACTTCGGCGGACGTTTCTCCAGGAAGGCGCTCAATCCTTCCTGGCCTTCCTCGGACACGCGCAGTTGGGCGATGAGCTGCGCAGTCTTCTGCTTGAGCGCGCGGCGCGTGGAAACTGAAGCTGCCGTATTGGCGGCGATCAACTCCTTGCACGCGGTGAGTGCCTTTGGTCCGGCCTTGAGCAGCAAATTCACTTCTTTTCCAATTGCCTCATCTAGCTTACCGGGTGTTGCTACTTCATGTATCAAGCCGATTTTCTGTGCCTGCTCCGCATCGAATGCTTCGGCCGTGAGGAAATAACGCCGCGCTTGATGCTCTCCAACGGCGGCGATGACGTAGGGCGAGATGACTGACGGCACAAGACCAAGCTTTACTTCTGAAAGTGCGAATTTGGCGGTGTCTGCCGCAATCGCAATGTCGCAGCAGGCGACGAGACCCACGCCGCCGCCATACACAGCGCCGTTGACGCACGCGATCGTGGGCTTGCGCAGCGCGTTCAGTTCGTCCATGAGTTCGGCGAGCTTGAGTGCATCCTCGATGTTGTCCGCTTCGCTGAATTGCGCCATGGAGCGCATCCAGTTGAGGTCGGCGCCGGCAGAGAACGATTTGCCCGCGCCGGTCAAAATCAAGATGCGCGTGCGATCGTCATTGTTGATCTGCACCAGTTTCCGGGTCAGTTCGGCGATGAGCGCGCCGTCGAACGCGTTGTGCTTTTCCGGGCGGTTGAGCGTGAGCGTCGCGACGCCGCGGGGGTCGGTCTGCAAAAGTACGCTATCGGTCATTACTCATTCCTCGCGATGTGGGAGCGGGCGTACCGGCCGCGATTCAAAAGCGGAAATCGCGGCGAATATCGCCGCTCCTACATCCGCAGGTTACATGCGGAACACGCCAAAGCGGCTGCCCGGGTCGAGCGGGGCGTTTTCGGCGGTGGCGAGCGCGAGGCCGAGCACGCGGCGGGTGTCGGCCGGATCAATAATGCCGTCGTCCCAGAGGCGCGCCGTCGCGTAGTAAGGATGGCCTTGGCTTTCGTATTGTTCGCGCAGCGGTGCTTTGAAGGCTTCCTCTTCCTTTGCGCTCCACTTGCCGCCCTTGGCTTCGATACCGTCGCGCTTGACGGTGGCGAGCACCGAAGCCGCCTGCTCGCCGCCCATGACGGAAATACGTGCGTTCGGCCACATCCATAAAAACCGCGCGCCGTAAGCACGCCCGCACATGGCGTAGTTACCTGCGCCAAAGCTGCCGCCGATGAGCACGGTGAACTTCGGCACCGTGGCGCAGGCGACAGCCATGACCATTTTGGCGCCGTCCTTGGCGATGCCGCCGTGTTCGTATTTTTTGCCAACCATGAAGCCGGTGATGTTCTGCAAAAATACCAGCGGGATGCGGCGCTGTTCGCAGAGTTCAATGAAGTGCGTGCCTTTCAGCGCGGATTCCGAAAACAGGATGCCGTTGTTGGCGATGATGCCGACCGGATAGCCGTAGAGGTGCGCGAAGCCCGTGACCAGCGTCTTTCCGTAGAGCGCCTTGAATTCCTGGAACTCGGAGCCGTCCACGAGGCGCGCGATAACCTCGTGCACGTCGTACGGGTAGCGCGTGTCCTGCGGCACGATGCCGTAAAGTTCATCGGCCGGATGACGTGGCTCGACGATCGGCTGTTTGGTGAGCCAGTTCGGGCGCGTGGAGTTGAGATGCGCGACGATGTCGCGCGCGATGGCGAGTGCGTGCGCGTCATTGTCAGCCAAATGATCGGTGACGCCGGAAATCTTGCTGTGCACCTCTCCGCCGCCGAGAGTTTCCGCATCCACCACTTCGCCGGTGGCGGCTTTCACCAGCGGCGGTCCGCCCAGAAAAATCGTGCCCTGGTTACGCACGATGATGGCTTCGTCGCACATCGCGGGCACATAGGCGCCGCCCGCGGTGCAGGAGCCCATGACCACCGCGATCTGCGGGATGCGCTCGCGCGACAGCCGCGCCTGGTTGTAGAAGATGCGGCCGAAGTGCTCCTTGTCGGGGAACACTTCGTCCTGCAGCGGCAGGAACGCGCCGCCGGAGTCCACCAGATAAATACAGGGCAGGCGGTTCTCGAGCGCGATTTCCTGCGCGCGCAGATGTTTCTTGACGGTGATCGGGAAATACGTGCCGCCCTTTACGGTGGCATCGTTGACGACGACCATGACTTCGCGGCCGTGCACGCGACCGATGCCCGTGACCAGTCCGGCGCAGGGCGCGTCACCGTCGTACATGCCGTACGCCGCGAGCGGCGAGAGTTCGAGGAAGGGCGAGCCGGGATCGAGCAGGGCTTCGATGCGATCGCGCGCCAGCAGTTTGCCGCGCTCCGTGTGCTTCTTGCGCGCTTTGTCGCTGCCGCCGAGTGCCGCCTTGGCCTGCGTGGCGCGCAACTCCGCCACCAGTTTCTCCATGTGCGCGCGGTTGGCGGTGAATTCTTTGCTGTTTTTGTCTGTCGCGGATTTGAGGATCGGCATGTGCGGCCTTGTTATTCGGGTCCGTCCCGGTTCAATGTGGAGCCGGTGTCTCGTTCTGGGAAAAATCCGCAAGCCTGTCCTTGGCGTCGGCCGGCAGCGAATCGAACAGACCCTGCGGATCGGTGAATGCGCCCACCAGCTTGTATGTGTGCGTGGGTGGATTCAGCGCAAACTCGATGAACCCGGCGACGAGTATCTTGCCGGCATTGACCTTGAAATACGGTTGTGCGCAGTAGGTGAGCGTATCGCCGTTGGGCCGGAGCAGGCTGTCCACACAATAGGTTCCGGCGCTCAGCGTGGCGATGCCGTGATTGGAACTGAGTTGGATGGCGTCAACGTGACCGGTGTCGAGATTCCTCACCGCCACGGAACTCACCGGATACAGCCCGCTGCCCATCTGACCGGCGGCGTTCATCTCGTGCAGCAGTACGCCGATCACCAGCATGCCGTTGCCGGGATTGCCGGCGACCGCATGGCTGGTGGAAGCACAGGCCGCCAGGAATGCCACGATACCCATAAGCCCGAAAATGCATTTGCGGCGCATGGCTTGTCCTCCTGCTGGATAGACCACGAACTCAGGTAGTTCGAATTTACAGCATCTCCACCGCGATCGCCGTCGCTTCGCCACCGCCGATGCACAGCGAGGCGATGCCGTGCTTGAGGTTACGCGCCTTGAGCGCGTGGAGCAACGTCACGATGAGGCGCGCACCGGAGCAGCCGATGGGATGGCCGAGCGCGCAGGCGCCGCCGTTCACGTTGACCTTGGCATGCGGCAGTTTCAGCTCGTGCATGGCGGCCATGGTGACCACGGCGAAGGCCTCGTTGATTTCGTAGAGGTCCACATTGTTTTCCGTCCAGCCGAGTTTCTTCTGCAGGCGGTCAATGGTGCTTACCGGCGAAGTCGTGAACCACACGGGTTCCTGGGCAAAGCTTGCGTGTCCGAGAATGCGCGCGAATGGCTTGAGCCCCTTCTGTTTCGCCAGGCTCTCGCGCATCAGCACCAGCGCCGCGGCGCCGTCGGAAATCGAGGAGGAACTCGCGGCGGTCACCGTCCCGCCGTCTTTCTTGAACGCGGGTTTGAGTGTGGGGATCTTGGCGATGTCGCAGCGACCCGGTTCTTCGTCGGTGTCCACCGTGACCGCGCCTTTGCGGGTCTGCACACTCACCGGGGCAATTTCAGCCTTGAACGAACCGTCCTTGATCGCGCGTTGGGCGCGCTTCACGGATTCCGTCGCGAACGCATCCTGCTGCGCGCGCGTGAAATGAAACTTCTCGGCGCACAGCTCGCCGCAAACGCCCATGGCCTGGCCGTCATACGGATTGGTGAGCCCATCCCAGGCCATGTGATCGATGAGCTTCGCTTCACCGTATTTGATGCCGGCGCGCGCGTGCAGCATGTGCGGCGCGTTGGTCATGGACTCCATGCCGCCCGCAACCATGAGGTCGGCCGTGCCCGCCACGATGAGATCGTGCGCCAGCATCACGGCCTTCATGCCGGAGCCGCACACCTTGTTGACGGTGGTGCAGCCCACGGATTTCGGCAGGCCGGCGCCGATGGCAGCCTGGCGCGCGGGCGCCTGGCCGACGGCAGCCGGCAGCACGCAACCCATGATGACTTCGCCGATGTCTTCAGGTTTGATGCCGGAATCGGCGACCGCGGCACGGATTGCGGCGGCGCCGAGTTGCGGCGAGGTGACGGGGGTGAATTGGCCGAGCAGCGAACCGATGGCGGTGCGGCGGGCG
>DATEJV010000043.1:0-2615 GCA_035277745.1 Gammaproteobacteria bacterium
GACCTGATCCGCGTCATTCTTCTCGGCATCATCGAGGGCGTTACCGAATTCCTGCCGGTGTCGAGCACCGGACATTTGCTGATTGCCGAGCACTGGCTGGGCGCACGCTCGGATTTGTTCAATGTCGGCATTCAGGCGGGCGCGATACTGGCGATAACGCTGGTGTACTGGCGGCGCATCCGGGACCTGCTGACGCGCTGGCACGACCCCGACAACCGCGATTATCTGTTGAAGTTGATTGCCGCATTCCTGATTACCGCGGTAATCGGCTTCATTGCCGTGAAGCTGGGGTTCAAGCTTCCGGAGAAGGTGACGCCGATCGCCTGGGCGCTGATTATCGGCGGCATCTGGATGCTTGCCGCGGAGCAGTATGCGGCGCGGCAGCCGGAGCGCAGCGCGGTGAGCTGGCGGGTGGCGGTGCTGGTCGGTATCGCGCAGATGGTGGCCGGCATTTTTCCCGGGACCTCGCGCTCGGCCGCGACGATTTTCGCCGCCATGCTGTTCGGCACCAGCAACCGCGCGGCGGCGACCGAATTTGCGTTTCTGGTCGGCATCCCGACCATGTATGCGGCCACCGGCTACGAGCTGTGGAAGGTCCTCAAGGGCGGCGCGGCGGTTCACGAGGACTGGCTGGCCCTCGCGGTGGGCTTCGGTGTGTCGCTGGTGACCGCCTTTCTCGCCGTGAAATGGCTGCTGGGTTACATCCGCGGCCACCGGTTTACACCGTTCGCGGTATATCGCATCCTGCTGGGGATCGCATTGCTGCTGGTGCTCCCGGCGGGGTCCTGACGGACTCAATCCCGCCCGCTGTCCAGCTCTTCGCTCCGGGCTGCTTCCAGCAATGATTTCCCGAGCGCTACGCAAGTCCTTATCCACGCTTCACTTTTGACCAAAATACCGTAAAATGCGCCTCCTTCACGGCGGTCGCAGCTGGCCGGCCGGGTTACACATTCACAAGGTACTGATTCCATGGTGACTATTCGTTTGACGCGCGGCGGCGCCAACAAGCGCCCCTTTTATCATCTGGTGGCGACCGACCGCCGCTCGCCCCGCGACGGGCGTTATCTCGAGCGCCTGGGTTTCTACAACCCGCTGGCCGCGAGCCACGAAGAAGTGCTGCGCGTGGACGCCGAGCGCATCAAGCACTGGCTGTCCAAGGGTGCGCAGCCCTCGGAGCGTGTCCAGTACCTGCTCAAGGAGCACAAGGTCGCCGTCTGATTCCGGCGCCCGTCGCGCCATGGCCGAGCAGGAATCGCGGCGCGTCGTTCTCGGCAGCATTGCGGCGCCGTTCGGCGTCAAGGGCTGGGTAAAACTCCAGTCCTGGACCGAGCCGCGCGCCAAGATCATCGAGTACCGCCGCTGGCTGCTGGAACGCGGCGGCGCGTGGCGCGAATGGCGGGTGGCGGAAGGCCGGGCGCACGGCAATGGAGTGATCGCACGGCTCGAGGGCGTGACCGACCGCGATCAGGCTGCGACTTTGACAGGCATGCACATTGCGGTAGGCCGCGAAGAGTTGCCGGCATTGCAGCCGGGGCAGTATTACTGGGCCGATCTGATCGGGCTGGAAGTGAGGCTGGAGGACGGACGCAGCCTCGGCCGCGTGCAGGGCCTGATGGCCACGGGCGCCAACGATGTGCTGGTGGTGCGCGGCGAACGTGAACGGCTGATTCCGTTCCTCCGCGGCCAGGTGGTGAAACAGGTGGATTCCGATGCGGGTCTGATCCGCGTGGACTGGGATCCGGATTTTTGAGGAAGAGCGCGTGCGCATCGAAGTGGTGACGCTCTTTCCGGAGATGGTGCACGCGCTGCTCGGTTTCGGCGTGACCGGGCGGGCGGCGGAGCGCGGTGTGTTGCGGGTCGGCGCGTGGAATCCGCGCAACTACGCGACGGATGCGCGCGGTACGGTGGACGACCGGCCGTTCGGCGGTGGGCCGGGCATGGTGATGCAGGTCGAGCCGTTGCGCGCAGCGATCCGGGCGGCGCGGCAAACGGCCGGGCGCGATGCGCCGGTGATTTTCCTGAGTCCGCAGGGCCGGTGCTTCGACCAGCAGGAAGCGCAGCGCCTGGCCGGGCTGCCGGCCATGGTGCTGGTGGCGGGGCGTTATGAAGGCGTGGACGAGCGCCTCATCGAGAGCGAGGTGGACGCGGAACTGTCCATCGGCGACTACGTGCTCTCGGGCGGCGAGCTGCCGGCGCTGGTGGTGATCGACGCGCTCGCGCGCCTGCTGCCGGGAGCGCTGGGCGACGAGGATTCGGCCCTGCAGGATTCGTTCATGCACGGATTGCTGGACTATCCGCACTACACGCGTCCCGAGACCGTGGACGGCCTGCGGGTGCCGGCGGTGCTGCTGAGCGGCGACCATGCCGCGATCCGGCGCTGGCGCATGCAACAGGCGCTGGGCCGCACCTGGTTGCGGCGTCCGGAGCTGCTGGAGAAACTGGAGCTGAGCAAAGAACAGCGCGCACTGTTGGACGAATTCATCCGCGAGCAACGCGAGCATTGAGAAACTGAATGTCTTTATCGAGAATAGTTGAATCCATTGCCTTCAGACAAAGTATGCGAGCGATATAGTTGTGCAGAGAAATGTAAATATATTTCCCTCTCCCCGTTGAGG
>DATEJV010000044.1:0-4657 GCA_035277745.1 Gammaproteobacteria bacterium
CGGTGTGTCCGGCAGCGGCAAGAGCACGCTGGCGTTCGACATCCTGTTCGCCGAAGGCCAGCGGCGCTATCTGGAATCGCTGAATGCCTACGCGCGCCAGTTCGTGGAGCCGGCCGCGCGTGCCGAGGTGGACGAGATCCACGGCATTCCACCCACGGTTGCCATCGAACAGCGCACCAGCCGCGGCGGACGCAAGAGCACGGTGGCGACGCTGACCGAGATCTACCATTTCCTGCGCCTGCTGTTCGTGAAGCTGGGCGTGCAATATTGCCCGGACTGCAATCTGGCCATCGAGGCACAAAGCGCCGAAGCGATCCTGGCGCGTCTGCTGCGCGAGTACCGCGGCCGGGTGCTGACGCTGCTTGCGCCGCTGGTGGTGGCGCGCAAGGGCTATTACACCGAACTCGCCAAGTGGGCGCGCAACAAGGGCTATGCGCAACTGCGCGTGGACGGCAAGCTCACAAAGACCGGTGCCTGGCCAAGGCTGTCGCGATTCCAGGAACACGATATTGAATTGCCGCTCGCTACCCTCAAAGTGACGACGCACAGCGAGCATGAGCTACGCGACCTGCTGGCACGTGCGCTGGATTACGGCAACGGCGTGGTCCAGGTGCTCGCCAAGGATGCGGAACCGCAGCTGTTTTCCACTCGCCGTGTGTGTCCCGGTTGCGAGCGGAGTTTCCCGGAACTCGATCCACGGCTGTTCTCCTACAATTCGCGCCATGGCTGGTGCGAGACCTGTTATGGCACGGGACTGGTATTGCCGGGATTCGATGAGGAGAGCAGCGGCGAGGAAATCTGGTGGAATGAATGGTGGGAGGGCGGCGAGCGGCCGTGTCCCGACTGCGAAGGCCGGCGGCTGAATCCCGTGGCGCTGGCGGTTCGATTCGCGGATCGCAACATCGCCGAGCTGGCCGCGCTCTCCGTGGACGAGGCGCAGGCGTTTTTCGGCAAGCTGAAGCTCGATGGACGTGCCGCGGAAATCGCGCGTGACGTATTGCCGGAGATTATTGCGCGTCTCAAGTTCTTGAAGGAAGTGGGCTTGGACTATCTGGTGCTGGACCGCGCTGCGCCCACTCTGTCCGGCGGCGAGGCGCAGCGCATCCGGCTCGCCGCGCAACTGGGTTCCAATCTGCGTGGCGTGTGTTACATCCTCGACGAGCCTTCGATCGGCCTGCACGCACGCGACAATGCGCGCCTGTTGGCGACACTCGCGCAGTTGCGCGACAAGGGCAACACCGTGGTGGTCGTCGAGCACGATGAAGACACCATGGCGGCCGCGGACAACATCGTGGACCTCGGTCCGGGCGCGGGCCGCAACGGCGGTCACCTGGTGGCGGCGGGCACGCTGGCCGAGATCCGGCGCAATCCCGCGTCCGTCACCGGGCGTTACCTCCTGCACCCGCTGCGGCACGATGCGGATGCACACCGGCCCGTGCGGCGCGGCGACCCCGTGCTCAGGATTCGCCATGCAGACCTGCACAATCTGAAACAACTGGACGTCGCGATTCCGCTCGGACGCTTCACTTGCGTCACCGGCGTGTCCGGCAGCGGCAAGAGCACGCTGGTACGCGAGGTGCTGCACGACAATGTGCGCATGCTGCTGACGGCACGCGGGCGCAAGACCAGGCTGCACGGTTGCCGTGCCATCGAAGGCGCGGCCGCACTGGGGCGCGTGCTGGAAGTGGACCAGACGCCTATCGGCAAGACGCCGCGTTCCTGTCCAGCCACATATATAGGCATCTGGGACACCATCCGCCGGCTGTTCGCAGACGTGCCCGAGGCGCGCCTGCGCGGCTGGGGAGCGGGGCGTTTTTCCTTCAATACGTCCGGCGGGCGCTGCGACGCCTGCGAGGGCCAGGGCATGAAGCGCGTGGAGATGAATTTTCTGCCCGACGTGCGTGTGCGCTGCGAGCTGTGCAGCGGTGCGCGCTTCAACAACGAGACGCTGGCGGTGCGCTGGCGCGGCAAGACCATTGCCGAGGTGCTCGCCATGACGGTGACCGAGGCCGTGGAATTTTTCCGCGCGCAGCCGCGCGTGCACCACGCGCTCGAATTGCTGGAGCAGGTGGGGCTCGGGTATCTCACGCTCGGCCAGCAGAGCCCGACGCTCTCCGGCGGCGAAGCGCAGCGCATCAAGCTGGTCACGGAACTTGCCAAGGCGGCATCGGTGCTGGAGCGGCAGCGCGTAAAACCCGCGCTTTACGTGCTCGACGAGCCCACCGTCGGCTTGCATATGGCGGATGTCGAAAAACTCATCGTGGTGATGCACCGGCTGGTCGAAGCCGGGCACACGCTGGTGGTGATCGAGCACAATCTGGACGTCATCGCCGAGGCCGATTGGGTGATTGACCTCGGACCGGAAGGCGGCGCGGGCGGCGGACGGATCGTAGCGCAGGGCGCGCCGGTGACGGTGGCGCAGCGCGCCAGCCACACCGGACGGGTGCTCAAGCCGTTTCTGACGGCGCGTGCCGCGTAACTGAAATAATCAACCAAAGACAGCTGACAAGATGAGCAGCCGAGACAAATCCCCCCGCGCGCACAGCGCGCTCCCCCCTTTTGCAAAGGGGGGGAGAGTTGAGCGCAACGCGCATGACAAGTTATTACTCCGCTACCACTTTTTACAAGCGGGGCAAAGGTCGAGCACGACGCGTATGGCGAGCTATTGCTCCCTTACCCCTCTTTGCAAGAGGGGGTCGAGCGCGAGCGCATGGCGAGTATTCACTCTCTTACCCCCCTTTGAAAAGGGGGGCGAGGAGCGAAGCTCCGAGCGGGCAGCCAGGGATGGCTGCCCTGGACTTTCGAATGAAGCAGGATTGTGAAGTGAGAAAGAGGGGGGATTTTGTATTCAATGATTGCAGTCATCGCGGCGTATTTTGTGTTTGACGCTAAGGTATCTACTGTGCACTTCCATTCAGAATGCGCTCAGTGAATACTCACACTTCGCCGCAACGCGCCGCCTGGCTGGCGCTGATTTTCCTGACTATCGTCTGGGCGCTGAACTGGACGGTCATGAAGGTGGCGCTGGATTACAGCGGGCCGTTCGCCTTCAGCGCTTTGCGTTACGCCGTCGGCACGCTGGTGCTGTTCGGGCTGCTGGCATTCCGTCCTGCGCAGCTGCGCCCGTCGCCCTGGTGGCCGACCATCGTGATCGGGCTGACGCAGATCGCAGCCTTTCAGACCTTCGCGCAACTCGCACTGGTCACCGGCGGCGCGGGCAAGACCGCGCTCCTCTCCTACACCCTGCCTTTCTGGGTGGTGCCGCTGGCCTGGTGGTGGCTGCGCGAAAAGCCGGGCTGGCTGCGCTGGCTCTGCATCGCGGTTGCGGCCGTGGGTCTGGTGTGCGTGATCTCGCCCTGGCACCGGGTCGGCGATCCGCTGAGCATTCTCCTGGCGCTGGCGAGCGGCCTGGTGTGGGCCGTGGGCACGGTGATCTCGAAGCGCGTGTTCGAACAGTATCCCGAGGTCACGCCGCTGCAACTGACCGCCTGGACGATGCTTATCGGCACGGCGGTACTGGTGATCCTCGGGCTGGTGATTCCGGAACGCCCGATTCGCTGGACCACCAGTTATATATTGGCCATTGCCTACAGCGGATTCCTGTCCTCCAGCATCGGCTGGGCTTTGTGGGCGCTCGTGGTGCAGCGCCTGCCGGCCAACGTCTCCGGCCTCACCAGTCTTGCCGTGCCGGTGGCCGGAGTGTTGTTTGCGTGGGGGCTGTTGCGCGAGCGGCCGTCGCTGGCGGAATGGGTCGGTATCGCGCTGATCGCCGCGGCGCTTTTGGCACTCAACTTTGAGCGCGCGGGTACGAGCGTCCGCAGCGTCAACCGCGGAAATCCCACTGCACCTTGAGGATGACTTCATTGCCCCGGGCGACGACCGGCTGGCCCAAGCCGGTGGTTTCAGTCACCAGGCCGTGGTTCCATACCAGATAAATGTTGCTGGCGTCGCCCACGATCCAGCGCAGGCGCGTGTTGAGGCTCACGCCGGGGAGGCTGTTGTCGTACTGGGCGAATTCCGAGATGTACAGGTTGGGCGTGAAGGAATAGGTGGCGCCCAGAGTTGAAAGGCGTGAGACGCCGTTACCCTGGGGCGCATAGTAAAAGAACCATTCCTGCGAGGCGTTCAACTGCAATTTGCCGGAGGGCGTGTTCCAGAAAAAATAGATGCCGGGATGCTGTGCGGTTCCGGCGTAATCGGTTCCCTGGGAATCAATGAATTGAAACCAGAAGGGCTGCGACTGGGGGGAAGTAACTACCAGGCGCCGGCGATTCCAGGTGTAACGACCGGCGGGCACGTTGACACCCGCGAGCGTGAAGGCTTGCGCGGGTGCGTCGAAATCACGGTACACGTCGAACTCCCAGTACCAGCCGCCGTTGGTGAGCATCTGCGGTCCGAACCACCATTCCGAGCTTTGTTTGCCGCCATCCTGCGGACCGAAACCATCCACCTCGGAGTAATGCCCGTCGAACCAGAACTGGTGCACCCAGTTGAACCAACTGTCGGCCGGCGGCCGCGGCTGGTAAGCAAATTCGGTGTAATACTGGCGGGTGCCGGGCCGCTGCAGGAAACCAATACCCGGGTCCAACCCGTCGCCAAACACGTTGACCTGGGCGATGCCGTACCAGAGATCGTTGGGGTATTCGATGCTTGCACC
>DATEJV010000045.1:0-4780 GCA_035277745.1 Gammaproteobacteria bacterium
AGAAGAAGCGTCCGGGTACGTCGTAGAGCGTCGGGTCGAAGCTGTTCAGCTGCTGATTCACCGAGGACGGCGGTTCCTTGTTGAACAGGTTACGGATGCCGGCGGTGAAGGTCAGCTTCGCGGGATCGAAGTTGTAGCTCACCTGGGCATCGTGATAGATGGTCTGCCCCAGATAGTTGGTGGACAAGCTGTTGTTGACGTTGTTGGGATTGGAGCATACCCCCAAGTTGGTAAGACTCAGCGGAGTATTATCGAAGGAGTCGGAACACGGTTCGGTCAAGCCGCTGATGTAGCGCATGTCCCATTCCGCGCGCCAATTGCCCAGAGTCCATTGCAGCGAGGTTCGCGCCTTCCAGTGGGGCACCCCGAACGGAAACACCGTACCGCCGCGTTCCACCCCAGCCAGCTGGGTGACCAATGCGGGGCCGGTTGGATTTCCCTCGATCAGTTCAAATCTGCGGATGTACGTGGCATCCACCGATGCCCGGAACTCGCCCACCGCGCCCGCCTGGAAGTCATAGCTGGCGCCCAGATCAAATCCGTCGGTGCGCGTGACACCCGCATTGGCGACGGCGTCATTCAATACTTTGATAGCGCCGATGCCGCCGCGGACGATGCGGGCACAGTCAGCCAGGTTACCCGAGACGTAGCAGCCGTCCATGATGGCCTGACCGCTGATCGGCTGGATCGTGTTGTTGACGTCGATCTTGTAATAATCCAGATTGAAATTCAGACCGGCGGCCCAATCCGGGCTGTACACGAAACCCACCGTGCGCGAGATCGAAGTCTCCGGCTTCAGGTTCGGGTTGCCGCTTTCCAGCGTATTGATCTGCGTGTTCGTCTGGGCGTAAGCGGGTGAAACCGGCGAAACCCCGCCGATACCGTTGGCACAACGCGTTTGCACCACGGGGGAAACGCCGCTGGTGGTGTAGTTGCTGCAGGGATCGTTGACGGTCGAGGACAACAGCGTCGGGCCGGCGAACAGGTCGTCAATAGTGGGCGCGCGGAACCCTTGCGACCAAGTGCCGCGGAACAGCAAGGTGTCACTTACCTGCCATTTGAGGCCGGCACGGCTGGTGGTATTGCCGCCGAAGGTGGTGTAGTTGGTATGCCGCGAGGCCACGTCCAGATCGAGCAGTTTGATTGCCGGGATATTGGCGAGCAGCGGTATGTCGAATTCCGCATACACCGAATTTTCCCGGATACGGCCGGAAGTCGGCGGCACGGCCACTTTCGGGTTGAAGCTGTCATAGCCGTTCTGCGCCACGGAATCGGGTATGAAATACCCATCGTGCTCCAAGTACTGGTAGCCGGCGGCAAAACCCAGCGGACCGGCCGGCAAATTGGCCAGATCGCTGTTGCTAATGTCGGCGGTGTAGATGCGCTGGTTATTCTGGAACTGGTTTTGCTGGGTATAGGCGCTGTAGGCCAACTGCTGTGCGGCGATCGGCGAGGTCTGGCCGCCGAAAAAGTTGATGGGTACACATGCCGCGGTAGCCGCACAGATGGCGGGGTCGCCCATCGCGGTGCGCAGATTCTGCACGTTGAACGAACCGTAGTTGGTGTCCAGCTCGGAGTCATTGGAGAAGATATAGCCCGCATCCCAGTCCCATTCCGAGCCGCCGGCGTTGAAAAATCCGCTGAAACCACCGCTGAAACGGAAGGTGTTTTCGTTCTCGGTGTAAATGCGGGGTCCGCCCTCCACCATGCGACGTCCCAGCAATCCGAGATAACCGGGCCCGGGCGCAACATTGGTGTTCAAATCAAATCCGAATGGATTGTATTGCTGATTGGCGGGAATATCCGTCACGATGCTGGTGGACGCGAAAAACAGCGGCGTGGGCGCCGCCTGCTGCCTCGAATTGCGCTTGCTGTACAGCAAGTCGGCGCTGAACGTCAGGTTGTCCATCAGATCGGTGTGCCCGGCCACGTAGCCGCTGTAACGTTCCTGCGGCGTGAGCACGTAGTTGTAGGGTGCGTAGTTGAAGCGGTCGGCTTGCACAAAAGGTGCGAATTGATTCGCCGCCGTACCCGGTTGTCCGGGGATCAGCGTGAGATCGCAAAACGGCTCGTAGTTGGGAGCCGTGGCTGTACCTAAATTGGTGGTGGGGCACTGAGTCGAGGTCAGCCCGGTTGACGCCGCCGGTCCGTTGTTTGGATCGGTAGGAACGCTGTTGGTCGGGGGTATGAACACGAACCGGCCCTGGGGCGTCGCGGAACTGCCGCGGGTCTGCTTGGTACCCATGGTCGGTTCCTTGGAGATCGTGCGGTTGGCCGCCGAGATGCCGTTCTGGTTCGTGTACGACACGCTGAACACCAGGTTGCTGTGGTCGTTACCGGTGCCGGAGGTGAAATCGTAGCTCTGGGTCTTGCCGTCCCAGCCGCCGCCAGCGCCGTGGCCGTCATAAATGCCCATGTACGCATTGGCTTCGGTGCCGGTGAAGTTGCGGAGGGTGATGATGTTGACCACGCCGGAGATGGCGTCGGAGCCATACACGGCGGACGCGCCATCCTGCAGGATTTCAATGTGATCGATGATGGCGGTGGGAATGGTGTTGAGATCCACGGTGCCGTCCAGGCCCGTGACCCAGCGTTTGCCGTTCACCAGCACCAGCACGCGACTTGCGCCCAAGTTGCGCAGATCCACATTGGTCTGGCCGCCGCCGGTGTAGGTGAAATTTCCGCCGTCGTTGGCCAAGGTGTTGAGCGCACCGCCGGTCGATGTCAGGCGCTGCAAAATGTCGCCAATGGTACTCAAGCCCGTGGCCTTGATCTGTTGCTGTGTAATGACCACGATGGGTTGAGCCTGCTCGATGCTGGTGCGCTTGATGCGCGTGCCGGTGACTTCCACCTTCCCGAGCTGGGCGGTAGCGGCGTTGGTGTTCTGGTTCTGATTCTGGTCCTGCGCGAGTGCAGCGGGACCGGTGATCAGGGAGGTCGCTACGCCGCAAGCGAGTGCCGCCTGCACGGCTTGTCTGAGTAAGTTGCTGTTCGACATTGCTGTTTACCCCGTAAGAGTAAGATTTGACGACACAATCAAGGGTCGGCTGCAAGGTGCATGCCGGTTTGTTGCCGGTAGGTTACACCAATGCAACGAATCATGGGCCTTGCAAAATCAAGTATTTCAGGTTGTCTGTAATCATAGCGTAAGATTTCAACCTTGAGTGTTGCGGATAAGCAACGTGACTGGACTCAAGATAAGCATCGGGATATGAAGGCAAGTCTCTGATGAAAACGGCATTTCCACCACGGGTCCGGTTAATCCTGGGACGCGCCCGCCCCCGGTACGAGTGACTGGGTCATGCCATCTGATTTGCAAGTGCTTATGCAGGAGGCGGTCGTCGCGCACCAGCGCGGCGACTTTCCCGCTGCCGAAGCGCGCTATCGCCGGGTATTAGGCAAAGACCCGACGCATGCCGATGCCACGCATTTCCTGGGTTTGCTGGCGCATCAGACCGGCCATGATGGCGTGGCGCTCGAACTGTTGGAGCGCGCCATCGAACTCGGACCCGGGAGCCACCTCTACCGCCACAATCTTGCGGGAGTGTTGCAAGCTCTCGGCCGGAATGCCGAAGCTGAACATCGTTACCGGGAAGCGCTGAACCTCAAACCGGACTGTGCCGAAGCTGTGATTGGCCTGGCAAAGACCTGCGAGGCGCAGGGCCGATCAGCCGAAGCGCTTGCGCTTTATGACCGCGCCTTGACGCTCGCGCCGCGCAATCTCGATGTGTGGCTGGGCCGCGGGGCTGTGCTGACCGTGCGCGTGCAACGTAACCAGGCGCTGGAATGTTATCGGCAGGCACGCGCGCTTGCCGGGCGTGACACTCAGCAATTGCAGCGCGTGGGAATGGCTTTTCACGGTGTAGATGCGCACCAAGAAGCGCGCGCCTGTTTCGAAGCGGCGCTGGCCCCGCAGCCGGATTTTGTCGAGGCGCACAACAGCTTGGGCATTACGCTCGCTGATTTGGGAGATTTGCAGCGGGCGGAAACCGAGTACCGCGAAGCGCTGAGACTCAAACCGGATCACGTGAGCGCCTGTTACAACCTCAGCAGCTTGATCCGGTTGTTGCCTGCGGATCCACTGTGGGCATCTCTCATGGCGATGGAGCAAGAACTTGCGCGGCGACCGGTGGACGAACAGATGCTCCTGCATTTTGCGCTCGGCAAGATCCGCGAAGATAATCGCGACTATGACCGGGCCTTTGAACATTTCCTGAGCGGCAACTACCTGCAACGCGCGCGCTCGAATTACGAGGAGGCACGTCAGGCAGAGTTTTATCGCGACTGCATGCATTACTTCGATTCCGGTTTCATGGCGGCGCGCAGCGGCGCGGGAACCGATGACGAGTCGCCGATCTTTATCGTCGGCATGTCGCGCTCCGGCACCACGTTGGTGGAGCAGATATTGGCGAGCCATCCGCAGGTGTATGGCGGCGGCGAAATGCACCTGTTGCGCCGCTGCGCCAGCCTGGAGATGGAGCCCTTGGCGAACGAAGCCGAGATACCACGGCGGCTTGCACAACTGGAAAGCACGGTATTTACGCGCATCGGCGAGCGCTATGCCGCGGCGCTGAAGGAATTGGCGCCGGGTGCGCGGCGCGTTACCGACAAGCTGCCGGGCAACATGGCGCTGGTTGGCCTGATGCACCTGGCATTTCCCCATGCACATATTATTCACTGCGTGCGTGATCCGCTGGACACCTGTGTTTCCTGCTTCACCAAGCATTTCACTACCGGTCACGATTTCAGCTATGACCTGCGCGAGCTGGGACGTTTTTAC
>DATEJV010000046.1:0-3428 GCA_035277745.1 Gammaproteobacteria bacterium
GGCCGACGAGGTACATGATGTGCAGCGCCAGGCGCTCGAGCGTACGGCCGCCGACGTCTTCCCGGCCGCGGCGACGCACGAGTTCCGGGTTCTGCACGTAGAACGCCAGCTGCGCGCCCACGAACAGGATCAGCCAGCACAGGTAAATCCAGGCCATGAACATCACCAGGATGGCGAAGCCGGAATAAATCAGCGTCAGGCGCGTGGAGGTAACCGTCAGGGCGGCAAACGCCCAGCCGGTGAATTCCCACAGGATGCCGGCGAATATGCCGCCATAGAGCGCGGCCCGGAATTGCACGTGAGTGTGGGGCACGAAGGCATAAATGAAAGTGAACGCCGCGATCACCATCAGGTAGGGCACCACCTTGGTGGCGAGCAACAGCAGATGACCGGAGACGCCGAGCGCCATGATCTGTTGCATCACGGTGTGGCTGCTGACCGTGGCGGTGATGGCGAACGCCGCGACCACCAGCAGCGGACCGATCAGGATCACGCCCAGATAATGACTGAAGCGCTCGCCCAGAGTGCGCACTTCGCGCACCTGCCACACATGGTTCAGACCGGTTTCGACTTTCTGCACCAGCGCCACCACCGCGTACAGCAGTACCAGCAGGCCGATGGTACCGAGCACGCCGGCGCGCACGTGGTCCACGAAGTTGAGGATGCGCCCGGACAGCACTTCGCCCTTTTCCCCGAGCGGCGCCAGAAAATCGAACAGCAGCGGCTCGAGGTTGTTCTGTACGCCCAGGCCCTTGAGCACCGCGAACACGAACGCCAGCAGCGGCACGATCGCGAGCAGCGAGGTATACACCAGGCTCATGGCGCGCAGCGTGATGTCGCCGCCGGCGAAATCCTGGACCAGCACCTGCAGCATGCGCAGCCAGAAGACCAGCAGGCGTTTGTGCACCGGCATGGCGTGCAGATCGCCACGCCAGATGTAGCGGTCGAAGGTGTGGGCGATGCCCTTCAGCACGTGCGGCTTCCGATATCCTGAGGACTCAATTCTAGCTGCATTCGGCCTGCCGCCAGGGGTTACAGTTCCAGGCTGAGCGGCGGCTCGTCGAGCAGTGCCAACTGCTCGCGCAGGCTCTGGATGTGCTCTTCCCAGTAACGCGGTGCATTGAACCACGGGAAAGCGCGCGGGAAAGCCGGATCGCTCCAGCGGCGCGCGACCCAGGCGGCGTAATGCAGCATGCGCAGCGCGCGCAACGCCTCGATCAGCCAGAGCTCCGCCGGATTGAAATCGGCAAACTGGCGATAACCATCCATGACGTGGCCAAGCTGCTGTTCCATGTCCGCGCGGTTGCCGGCCAGCAGCATCCACAGATCCTGCACGGCCGGGCCCGTGGCGCAATCGTCCAGGTCCACGAAATGCGGACCTGCCTCGGTCCACAGCAGATTGCCGGGATGACAGTCGCCGTGCAGCCGGATGCGCCGAAAAGCACCCGCACGTTCAAAAGCATGCGTCACGCCGGCCAGCAACATGCCGGCCACTTCACGGTAACGCGGCGCAAGTTCCTGCGGCAGAAATCCGCTGTGCAGAATGAATTCCCGCGGTGCACGACCCAGCGTTTCGATGTCGATCTGCGGGCGGTGTTGAAAGTGTCCGGCGGCGCCGACTGCGTGGATGCGGCCGATGAAACGTCCGATCCATTCCAGTTGATCCGGCCGTTCCAAATCGGGTGCGCGCCCGCCTTGACGCGGGAACAGCGCGAAGCGGTAACCGGCGTGTTGCAGAAGCGTCGCACCTTCCGCATCCGCGAGCGGTCCCACTACCGGGATTTCCGCGTCGCTCAATTCCCGACTGAAAGCGTGCTCTTCCAGAATGGCTGCGTCCGACCAGCGGCCGGGACGGTAGAACTTGACGACCAGCGGCGCGCCGTTCTCGATGCCCACCTGATAGACGCGATTCTCGTAACTGTTGAGCGCGAGCAGCCGTCCGTCACTCAGCCGGCCGGTGGACTCAACCGCCGCGAGAATCACATCGGGCGTCAGGTCCTGATAGGGCGTGGCGGAGACGTCGTTCATGTCGCCAGTCTATCGGAATCCGTATCTTTCTCGTTATTCCGGGCGGTTCCGCAGGAACGGAAGCCGGAATCCATCTCGATCGTCATCCCGGCCAGGGAATGGCCGGGATCCAGAACCAGGGATGGATAAAGACACCGGATTCCGGATCACGGCTACGCCGTATCCGGAATGACGATGATGTAACGCGCTTTACTGCAGCATGATGACGATGCACTGCTCCGCGAGTTTCTCGAAGCACGGGTCGCCGATGCGTCGTCAGTCATGGATGAATTTTCTCGCCCCGCGCCAGCATCGCGACCAGTTTTACGACACGCGCGCGACGCGTTTCCGGTTTTTTTGCAGTCTGTACGCGCCAGCATACCGCGTAGTGATTGGCACGGTCGAGTTGCGCGAAGAACACCGCCGCCTTGCGGTTTTTCACCAGCGCGGCGCGCAGCTCTGCAGGCGGCTCCATGTTGCGACCGGAATCGTATGCCGTCTGCCAGCGACCGTCGGCTTTTGCTGCGTTTATCTCGCGTCGGCCGCCCGCGCGTATTCTGCCGGCCGTAATCAGCGTTTCAGCCTTGGCGACATTGTTCTTCGACCACAGGCTTTTCGGTTTGCGCGGGGTGAAGCGCTGCAGGAAAAACACCGTGTCGCAGGCACGCTTCTGGCTGTCAATCCAGCCGTAGCAGAGCGCTACATCCAGTGCCTCGGTGTAAGTCACCGTGCTGATGCCGCTGCCCTTCTTAGCGATCTTGAGCCACAAACCCGGTGCGGAGGTATGCGCTGCCAGCCAGCGTTCCCACGCGGAGGCACTGTGGAAATGCCGGATCGGCAGGTCGCTGCGCAGTTCAATAGGCATGTTCAGCTCAACCGCATATGCGCCCGTCGTCATCTACGATACGGTGCCGTTGATTGGGACAACGGTTCCCGTGACGCTCCACCTGTGCGGCGAGCAGCTGTGCATTGTTGGCCTTTCCGGTTTCACTATGCGCTCGCTCTGGATTATTCAGCCGTGTTTCCATAGCTAGTCTTGGTAATCCTCGTTGCCGGGAGTGGGCACCGGTTTCAGCTTTGCGATCGCGGCCTGATTCTCGAACTTCAATGTGTAGAAGCCGCCATGGCTGGACGTGACCCAGAGGTAGAGCCGGCCATGCCGCCACACGAAGCGGCTGTGCGCCTTCGACCACGCAAAGTTGATCGGGGGACTGACCCGCTGGAAGCCGTTCAACAGTGAGCCCGGATCAATCTCGGTCGGAACCGGTGGCGCCGGGCCCACGAAATACGCAATCTCCCGCGGCTTCTCCGGATTGTGAATGTCGAATACCCGTATGCCCGCCTGATGACTGGAACAGGCCAGCAGCGTCGCATCGCGGGGATTGTCGAAGCTGCAGTCGTGCACGCTGTAGCCGTAGCCG
>DATEJV010000047.1:0-6970 GCA_035277745.1 Gammaproteobacteria bacterium
CGCCCTGGCTGATTGTGGGCATCGCCTGCGTGCTGGTGATTGTGAGCTTCTGGCCTCTGAGCCGCCTAGGCTCCGAGTTCATGCCGCCGCTCAACGAAGGCACGCTGCTTTACATGCCGAGCCTCGATCCGGGGCTGTCCATCGGCAAGGCACAACAGTTGCTGGAACAGACCGACCGGCTCATCAAGACCGTGCCGGAGGTGGCGACGGTGTTCGGCAAGGCCGGCAAGGCGGACACCGCCACCGATCCCGCACCGCTCAACATGTTCGAGACCACGGTGACCTTCAAGCCGCAATCCGAGTGGCCCGCCGGCATGACCTGGGACGAACTCAGGCAGGAATTGAACGATCGCGTACAACTGCCGGGCGTCACCAACGTGTGGGTGTATCCCATCCGCAACCGGATCGACATGACTTCCACCGGCATCAAAACGCCGGTGGGTATCGAAGTCTCGGGACCGAGTCTCGAGGTCATTCAGCAAATCGGCCAGCGTCTGGAATCTGTTCTTCGGAATGTTCGCGGCACCGCCTCGGCGTACGCGGATCGCACCGCATCCGGACGCTACGTGGACGTCAACATCAACCGCGACGCCGCCGCGCGCTTCGGTCTCGATATCCGCACTGTGCAGGATGTCATTCAGACCGCTGTGGGCGGCATGAACGTGACGGAGGCGGTACAAGGGTTGCAGCGCTTTCCGGTTAACCTGCGCTACCCGCGGGCTTGGCGCGATTCGCTGCAACGCATGCAGGAGCTGCCGCTCATCACGCCCACCGGCGCCACTGTCCCGCTGTCCCAGGTGGCCACGCTGAAAGTGACGAACGGCCCCGGCATGATCGAGAGTGTCAACACCCGACCGACCGGCAATGTGTACGTGGACATCAGCGGGCGCGATCTGGCCTCCTATGTGAAGGCCGCGCGGGCCGCCATAAGCAAGGATTTGAAATTGCCCGCCGGCTATACGCTCACCTGGGTGGGGCAATATCAGTCCCTGCAACGCGCCGAGGCCCGTCTTGCACTGATTGTCCCGGCGACATTGTTTCTGGTCTTTCTGCTGCTGTATTTCAACTTCCGCAGCATCGCCAAGACGCTCATCATCTTCGCAACGCTGCCGCTTTCGGCGGTAGGCGGCGTGTGGTTGCTGTGGCTGCTTGATTACAACCTGTCGGCAGCGGTGTACGTCGGTTTCATCGCGCTCGCCGGCATTGCCGCGGAAATCGGCGTGGTCATGCTGGTATACCTGGATGGCGCGCTCAAGCGTCGTCGCGAACAAGCCGAAGCCGAGGGGCGCGCCCTTGCGCTCGAGGATCTCAAGGCCGGCCTCGTGGAGGGCGCGGTGCTGCGCGTGCGGCCTGTCATCATGACCGTGGCGGTCATCATCCTGAGTTTGTTGCCGGTGCTCTTGGGCGGGGGCACTGGCTCCGAGGTCATGCACCGTATCGTGGCTCCCATGGTGGGCGGCATGATCACTGCCACTGCCTTGTCATTGCTGGTGGTGCCCGCCGTGTATTACCTCTGGCAGCGGCGGGAATTGCGCTCCGCTAACGGCGGCGCGAAATGAGGCACGTATCTTTGACGGCGACGGCGTGACTGTCCAGTCGCACACGGCGCTGCGGTTAGAATGGGCGCCCTTCAAAACGCGGGATCGTCATGGGTTGGTGGGGCGCAATCGCCGGGGCGGCGCTGGGCTGGGTCGTGGGCGGTTCGTGGGGGGCGTTTGTCGGCGCCGCCCTCGGCCTGCTGCTGGCCAGCCGCAGCGTGCGCGTGCACGTGGTGGGCGGCAACCCGGCGCACGCGCAACAGGTGTTTTTCCGCGCCACCTTCCAGGTCATGGGGCACATCGCCAAGGCCGACGGACGCGTGTCGGAGAACGAAATCCGCGCGGCGCGCACCGTCATGGCGCAGATGAATCTGTCGCCCGAGCAGCAGCGCGCGGCCATGGAATTTTTCAGCCAGGGCAAGCAGCTGGAGTTTCCGCTGGACGCCGTGGTCAGCGAATTCCGCCAGGTCTGCGGCGGGTACCCGGGGCTGGTGAGCATGTTCCTGCAGATCCAGATCGCAGCCGCACTCGCGGATGGCGTCATGCGCCCGCCGGCGCAGGCGGCATTCAACCGTATTTGCGCGCTGCTCGGCATTCCGCCCATCGTGCTGCGCCAATACGAGGATTTCGCGCGTGCGCGCCCGCACTTTGGCGGCGGCGAGGCGCCGGCACGCGAGCGCAGCGATCATCTGGCCGCGGCCTATCAGACGCTCGGTGTCAGCCCCACCGCAAGTGACGACGAGGTCAAGCGTGCGTACCGCCGGCTGATGAAGGAGAATCATCCTGACCGGCTGGTGGCCAAGGGCCTGCCGCCGGAGATGATGGCACTGGCCCAGGAAAAGGCCAAGCAGATCAATCTGGCTTACGAGGCGATCAAGACCGCACGCAGCATGAAATAAGCGGGGTTCCCACCGGGCTCCCGCACTGATGGTGATTGGGGAACAGGGACATGCCAGACAAAACGCGGCCCCCGCGCATGACGCAGGCCAAGCGCACAGCGGATTTTGTTCCGGAATCGCAGTTCGGTTTCTGGTTTTTGGGCACCCGCACCTGGGAATACGAGGTCGTGCGCGATGCGCTTGCACGACTGGCGGCGCTGATCGCCAGGCCGCGCAAGCGTTATCCTGCGGTGCTGGATGCGGGCTGCGGTCAGGGCATGGCGTTCAGCCTGTTGCAGGAGCGCTTCCAGCCGCGGCGCCTGATCGGCCTGGATATGGATGCCGCGGTTTTGGTGCGTGCCGACCGCCTGGCCAAGATGCGCGGCCTGCGGGTGGAGTTGCTCAAAGGCGATTGTGCCGCACTGCCGTTGCCGGATGCCTGCGTGGATTTGGTGTTCTGCCACCAGACTTTTCACCATTTGGTGCACCAGGAACGGGCACTCAGGGAATTTCACCGCGTACTCAAGCCGCGTGGACTGTTGCTGTTTGCCGAATCCACGATTGAGTACATTGATACCTGGGTCATCCGCCTGCTGTTCCGGCACCCGGCAGCCTCGCAGCGCAGCGCGGCGGAATTTCTGGCGATGATCCGCTACGCCGGATTTGCGTTTGACGAGCGCAACCTGGAGTTTCCGTACCTGTGGTGGAGTCGCACCACGTTCAAGGGCCTGCTGGAAATCCTGCACTTGCGGCCCACGCCGCCGCGCGGTGCGCGCCGGGAGACGCTGGTTTATGCCGCGGTCACCAAGCCTGCGACCGGCAGTCAGTCGTAGAGCGCGAAAGCGCCCGACGCGGCCACGAAGATCACGATCAGTCCGAGCACCAGATTGATGAGGATGATCGCGCGGATCTGATTCATGGCGTGGCGGGCTTCGGGTTCGGCGTTGACCGCGACGCTGTGGCGCAGCCGCCGGTAGGGGACGAAAAATACCTGCACGAACAGCAGCATCATCGCCATGCCGAGTGCCAGCATGATGTTCACGAACAACGGGGCCTGCCGAAAACCACCGAAGGCATTGAAGATCATGAAAAACCCCGTGACCAGCAGCACCGCGATGCTCGCCCAGACCCACGGGAAAAAACGCCGGAACACCGCCACCCACAGATGCGCGCGCGCGAGCAGGCTGTGCTCGGTGAGCGCCGGGCGCAGCGCCAGGTAGGAAAAGAACATGCCGCCCACCCACACCACGGCGGCCAGCACGTGGAGGGCGACGGCGACGGCATTGCTGATTCCGCTCAGGTCCATGAACATTTGCTCCCGTTGACGGCGGCCGCACGGCTGTTCCGTGAGCCACGCGATAGGGTAAAGTGTAACGCCTGCCGCCACAAAAAAGACCCGCCCTAGCCCGCATGTCGAAATATCTGATTGCGCCCTCGATCTTATCGGCGGACTTCGCCCGCCTGGGGCGAGGCGGGAGATTTACGCGAGATGCCTCAATGGCATCTCGTGCCGCCGAGCGCCCGGACAGGGATGGCCGGGCTGGCGAGCGCACCATGGATGGTTTGAGACGGGTAGCGAGCACCTGAACCATGCCACAGCCGTATTTCATTGTGCCGTCAATTTTATCCGCCGACTTCGCCCGGCTTGGACAAGAAGTGGACGCCGTGGTCAAGGCCGGGGCGGACCTCATCCATTTCGACGTAATGGACAACCACTACGTGCCGAACCTGACCATCGGCCCCATGGTATGCGCGGCCTTGCGCAAGCACAGCCCCAGGCTGCCAATTGACGTGCACCTGATGGTCAAGCCGGTGGACCGCATCATTCCGGATTTTGCCGCAGCCGGCGCGAGCTACATCACCTTCCATCCGGAGGCCAGCGAACACGTGGATCGCAGCCTGCAACTGATCCGTGATCACGGCTGCAAGGCGGGGCTGGTATTCAACCCCGCGACGCCGCTGGATTATCTGCACTACGTCATGGACAAGCTCGACATGATCCTCGTCATGTCGGTGAATCCGGGTTTTGCCGGCCAGTCCTTCATCCCTTCCGCCCTGGACAAGCTGCGCGACGCGCGCAAGCTCATCGAACAGAGCGGCCGCGCGATCCGTCTCGAGATTGACGGCGGCGTGAAGGTGGACAACATCCGGGAAATCGCCGCGGCCGGCGCCGACACCTTCGTGGCGGGTTCGGCAATTTTCGGCGCCAAGGACTACGCGGCCGTCATCGGGAAAATGCGCGAAGAGCTGGTGCGCGCCGGGCATTGATGGCCGCGATCCGGCTGGTGGCGTTTGACCTCGACGGCACGCTGGTGGACAGCGTGCCGGATCTGGCGGTGGCCATTGATCTGGCATGCCGGGATCTCGCGCTGCGCCTGCCGGGCGCGGCTGCAGTGCGCCAGTGGGTGGGCGACGGCGTGCGCCGGCTGGTGAAGCGTGCGCTCACCGGTGAGCGCGACGGCGAACCCGATGCGATACTTTACCGGCGTGGGATGGAATTGTTCCGCCGTTATTACCGCGCTCACTTGAGCGATCACACGCATCTCTATCCCGGGGTGCGCGCGGTTCTGGACGAACTGCACGCGTCCGGCCTGCGCCTCGCGTGCGTGACCAACAAGTCGGGCGAATTCACCGCTCCGCTGCTTGAGGCGCTGGACTTGCAGCGCTATTTCGGCGCCGTGGTGTCAGGCGACACGCTCGCGCAACGCAAACCCGATCCTGCACCGCTGCTCTATGCCGCGCACACGCTCGGCGTGGCACCGGTCGCGGCCTGCATGATCGGGGATTCGGCCAACGACATGCGCGCGGCGCACGCCGCGGGTTTCCTGCCGCTGGCGGTGAGCTACGGTTATGGCAACGCCGCGGAAGTCGCGGCCACCGGCCCGGAGACGCTGTTCGGATCGCTCGCGGAGTTGCCCGCCTGGCTGGCGGCGCGCAACCGCACGCTTGCAGGATGGGCCGCGAGCCGTTAATCTCTGCGCCGGTTCTCAGCGAAATCCAGCAGCATGTCATTCACGGTCAACCTGAACGGAGCCGAAACCGCCCGCACCTGGCGATGGTGAGGCAGACGTTTTTGCGTTTCCAGGCAAATCGTCGTTTCGGACTGGCATTCAGGGTGACCGTTTCATGGATCAGCAGCAGTTTGATGCCCTGCGGGGCGCCGGCTTCAATCGCATACCCGTAACCCGCGAAATCCTCGCGGACCTCGACACGCCCTTGAGCACCTATCTCAAGCTCGCGGATGCGCCGTATTCCTTTCTGCTCGAATCGGTGCAGGGCGGCGAGACTTGGGGGCGTTACTCGATCATCGGCTTGCCGTCGCGGGTGCGCGTCACCTACGGCGCGGGCGAGCTGCGGGTGCACAGCCCGGAGCTCAATCAGCACCGGCGGTGCGCCGATCCGCTCGCCGAGATCGAGGCATTGCGCCAGCAGGCGCGCGTACCGGTGATGCCGGGCCTGCCGCGCTTCGCCGGTGGATTGGTGGGGTATCTGGCTTTCGATACGGTGCGCTCGCTCGAGCCGTGCCTCGGCAACGGCGCCAAGCCCGATGCGCTCGGCTGTCCCGACATCTTTCTGCTGCAGGCCGACGAATTTGTGGTGTTCGACAATCTGCGCGGCACGCTCACGCTCGTCACTCACGCCGACGCCGGTGATCCCGATGGCCTGGCTTACGCCGAGCAGCGGCTCGGGGATTTTGCGGCGCGCCTGCGCGGGCCGCTGCGTTATCCGAGCGCCGGCGGTTTCGCGGGCAGCGCCGCGGGAGAATTCCAGCCGGGATTCGGGCGCGCGGAATTCTGCCGCGCGGTGGAGTGCGCGCGCGCGTACATCCGCGATGGCGACATCTTTCAGGTGGTGTTGTCGCAGCGGCTCAGCGCGCCCTTCGCCGGTAGTGCGCTCGACGTGTACCGCGCGCTGCGCGGGCTGAATCCCTCACCCTACATGTATTACTTCAATTTCGGCGACTTCCAGGTGGTAGGCGCCTCGCCTGAGGTGCTGGTGCGCGTGGAGGACCGTGAGGTGACGGTGCGGCCGATCGCGGGCACGCGCCGGCGCGGAAAGTCAGCCGCGGAGGACGCGGCGCTCGCGGAAGAACTGCTCGCCGATCCCAAGGAACGCGCCGAGCACGTGATGCTGCTGGATCTGGGGCGCAATGATCTCGGCCGCGTGGCCGAAACCGGCAGCGTCCAGATCACCGAGCACATGGCGATCGAGCGCTATTCGCACGTCATGCACATCGTCTCCGAAGCCAAGGGTCGGTTGCGCGCGGGCCTGGGGCCGCTGGACGCGTTGCGCGCGGCATTTCCCGCCGGTACTGTGAGCGGCGCACCGAAAGTACGGGCGTTGGAGATCATTGATGAACTGGAGCCGGTGAAGCGCGGCATCTATTCCGGTGCCGTGGGTTATCTCGGCTGGAACGGCAACCTCGACATGGCCATCGCCATCCGCACCGCCGTGGTCAAGGACGGCTACCTGCACGTGCAGGCCGGCGCCGGCATCGTGCACGATTCCGTGCCCGAGCGTGAATGGCAGGAAACCCTGAGCAAGGGGCAGGCG
>DATEJV010000048.1:0-8727 GCA_035277745.1 Gammaproteobacteria bacterium
GGTTTCTGCGAACACTACGCCAGTGCGTTCGTGTTCCTGATGCGCGCCGCCGGTATTCCGGCGCACGTGGTCATCGGTTATCAGGGCGGTACGCGCAACCCGGTGGACGGTTATTACGTGGTGCGCCAGGAAGACGCGCACGCGTGGGCGGAAGTGTGGCTCGCGGGCCGGGGCTGGGTGCGTGTCGATCCGACCGCGGCCGTGGATCCGGCGCGGGTGGACCAGGGGCTGGAAGCGGCGCTGCCGGGCGAAGCGATACCGGGTTATTTCTTCAACGCCCATCCTTGGGTAGGGCAGTTGCGCAATGTCTGGGATGCGCTCAATAACGGCTGGAACCAGTGGATATTGGCCTACGGTCCGGAACTGCAGAGCCGCTTTTTTTCAGACATTGGACTGGCCTACGGCAACTGGCTGCAGCTGGTATTGGCTCTGCTGATTGCCATCTGCGCGATCCTGCTGCTGATCTGGCTGGTGCTGTGGTGGCGCCATCGCGCGCCGCGGCCGTCGGCTGTGCAACGCGACTACCTGCGTTTCTGCCGCAAGCTGGCAAACCGCGGGCTGGCACGTGCCGGGAATGAAGGTCCGCTGGATTACGCGCAGCGCGTGAGCCGCGTGCGGCCGGATCTGGCCGCTTCCGTGCGCGGCATCAGCGCGCTCTATATAAGCCTGCGTTATGCGCGGAACGGCGACGCCCGCGCGTTCGCCCGGCAGGTGCACGCCTTCCGTCCCTGAGCCACAGCCGCGCTGCCGAGACGCTCATTGCCTGGACGGAAATCAACCGGCGCGCCCGCGCCGAGATCATTCCCCGCGCGCAAACGCCTATCCTGGATTTTAGTCCGCTACGCGGCGACGGCACTCAACAGCATGGCCCGCAACGTATCAACTGCCGCTCGGGGCCGCCTGGGTGTAGGTTGCGGGGAACCCGGTCGGTGGCTTGGCCAGGTTCCAGCTGCCGGGTTTGTTGGAATCCTGGATGAAATTCAAGGTCCATGGGATCTGGGAATAAGCCGTGGAGATCAGCGAACCCGGGATGGCGATGGAAATTGAATTCGCGCTCCAGAACGTCAGGCCGCAGGGCATGCTGACCGGCGTGTTGTCCGCGACCGCCGTGATGGTCAAGGAGCAACGCACGCCGCTGACATGCACGGCCAGACCGGAATAAACCGCGCCGGCCGCGCTGCTGTTGAGAATCATGTCGGCGGCGGGTGCGGATATCGTGAAGTGCGTCGGCAGATACATGCCGATGTCGGGGACGCTGGACGCGGCCAGGGTATTGTTGCCGAACTGCCTGAGCGTAAGGACCTGCTGGCCCTTGGGAGTATTGAAGCCGATTTCCATATAGGCGTGCGGTGCGCCCAGCGCATTGTCCTTGTCTTTCAGCACGACACAGCCCATGCCGACTTCAGGCGGATTGGTGCCGTCCCCGCGGTAGGTGTAGTAATTGCAGGTATGGCCGCTGATCAGGAAGTTGGCGCTGTCGGTGTAGGAGCCCTTGACCGGTACGCCGATGAGCGCAAACATCGAACCGGACGAACCGCAAGCCGCGAGCAGCAGGACACCGCAGGCGCAAAGCCCTCCCATGAACATCCGCTTCATAAACCCTCCACGACGGTTTTGAGGACGGCGACAGGCCGCTCCTTGGAATCGAATTCTGCCACGACTGGGACGATTTCGCAGGTCTGCCGGTTCAGTGCGGCGCCGGGGGCACGGGCGCCGCAGTGCCGGCCGGGCGCCCATCCACCCGCGCCAGCAGCACCGCCCCCACCGCAAACAGCAGGATTACCGACAGAATCGAAAGCCGCGGGCTGCCGCTCAGGTAACTCACCAGCCCGATCAGGAACGGGCCGACGATGGCGGCAAATTCGCCCAACATGTTGTAGAAACCGAAGAATTCCCCGGCGCGCTCGGGCGGCACCAGCCGCGCGTAGTACGAGCGGCTCAGTAGTTGCACCCCGCCCTGCACCAGTCCGACCAGCGCCGCGAGCACGAAAAACTGCCAGGAATGCCGCATGAAGGCCGCGAACACGGTGACGCATACGTACACCGCCAGGCCGATGAAAATCGCGATTTTCGGGCCGATGCGCTCGCCCAGGCGTCCAAACAGCAGCGCCGCCGGCACGCCGATGAACTGCACCATGAGCACCGCGAGAATCAGGTCGGTGGTGCTGAAGCCGATGGCCTTGCCGTAATCCACCGCCATCTGGATGATGGTGTTCACGCCGTCGATGTACACCCAATAGGCGATCAGGAACATGAGCACCGGCTTGTAAGTGCGCACGTGACGGAAGGTTTCCGCCAGTTGCAGCACACCGGCCTTGGCTGTGCTCATCAGGCTTTGCTTCTGCTGCGGCTTGTGCGGCTCCGGCACCCAGAACAGCAGCGGCAGGGAAAACACCACCCACCAGATGGCGGTGAGAATCAGGATCAGCTTCACCGCCGCGGTGGCGTCGGTCAGCCCAAACCACTGCGGCTTGAGGCTCAGTGCCACGCCCACGATCAGGAACAGGCCGCCGCCCAGATAGCCGGCGAAATAGCCGATCGCCGAGGTCATGTCGAGCTTGCCGGGTTCGGCAACCGACACCAGCATGGAATCGCCGAACACGTTGCCCCACCAGTAGCACATGGAGGCAATCACGTAGAACAGCCACGCCCACTGCCACTGCCCCAGGTCCACGAAGTGCAGCGCCAGCATCATGACCGCGCCCAGGAACGCGCTGGTCACCAGAAAGCGTTTTTTGTGCCCGCCGCGGTCGGCAATTGCGCCCAGCACCGGCGCCGACAGCGCCACCACCAGGCTGGCGATGGAATTCGCCAGCCCCAGGCGGAAGGTGTTCACCGTCACCGAGCTGCCGTGGTCCCAGTACTTCTGGAAAAAGATCGGAAAAAATACCGTGATGATGGAAGTCGTGTAGGCGTGGTTGCCCCAGTAGTAGGACGCCCAACCCCACAGTTTGCGGTTCCCGAGCAACGGCATGTCCGACTCCCCAAGAGCGGCCGGTCAAGGCTAACAGGAATGCAAGGGTGCCGCCATCATTAGCAGGAGCGACGGTCCGTGGGAGCGGCCGGGGCGGATCACCGATCCGCCCGCCGCGATAATCCCAGCCGCATTTTTCATCGCGGCGCGAACCCATGGGTTCGCTCACCGCTCCCACAATGAATCAATGTGAGCCCGGCGATCACCGCGACCACCGCGGCCGACACGTTCCCTTCTTCAGGCGGCGAGCGATTCGACGCCGTGCTCGCGGGTGGCGCGGAAGCGCACCTCGGGCCAGCGCTCTGCGGTGAGTTGCAGATTGATCAGGGTCGGCGCCACGTACACCAGACTGTCGGTGTGATCCAGCGCCAGATTGTCGAAGGCCTTGTTGCGGAACTCTTCCAGGCGCTTCGCATCCTCGCATTCCACCCAGCGGGCAGTGGCAACGTTGATGTTGTCGAACACGCAGTCCACGCCGTATTCCTCCTGCAGGCGATAGGCGACGACGTCGAATTGCAGCAGCCCCACGGCGCCCAGGATCAAATCGTTGTTGCGCAGCGGCTTGAACAACTGCGTGGCGCCTTCCTCGCAAAGCTGCGCCAGGCCCTTGGCCAGGGCCTTGGATTTGAGCGGGTCCTTGAGCACCACGCGCCGGAAAATTTCCGGCGCAAAGTTCGGGATGCCGGTGAAGCGCAGGTCCTCGCCCTGGGAGAAGGCATCGCCGATGGCCACGGTACCGTGGTTGTGGATGCCGATGATGTCTCCGGCATAGGCTTCTTCCGCGTGCTCGCGTTCCGCGGCCATGAAGGTCAAGGCGTCCGCGATTTTCACTTCGCGTCCGAGGCGCACGTGCTTGATGCGCGTGCCGGGCGCGTAGCGGCCCGAGCACAGGCGCAGGAAGGCGATGCGGTCGTGGTGCTGCGGGTCCATGTTGGCCTGGATCTTGAACACGAAGCCGCTGAGTTTTTCCTCCAGCGGTTCGACATTGCGCGTGGTGGTGGCACGTGCACGCGGCGGCGGCGCGTGTTCCACGAACGCGTCCAGCAGTTCGCGCACGCCGAAGTTGTTGATGGCGGAGCCGAAGAACACCGGCGTCAGCCGGCCGGCGAGATATTCTTCCCGGTCAAAGGCGTGTGCGGCGCCGCGCACCAGTTCCATTTCGGCGCGCACAGCATCCGCATCGCCGCCCATCAATGCACCTGCCGCTGCTCCCTGCAAGCCTTCAAGCATGCGCACTTCGCCCAGGCGGCCGGTCTTGTCACCCGCATATACATAGATGCGGTCTTCGACGAGATGATAGATGCCCTTGAGATCGCGCCCCATGCCGATCGGCCAGGTCACGGGCGCGCAATGGATTTTCAGCACGGATTCCACTTCGTCCAGCAGCGCCATGGGATCGCGGCCGTCGCGATCCAGCTTGTTGATGAAGGTCATGATGGGCGTGTCGCGCAGCCGGCAGACTTCCATGAGCTTGATGGTGCGCTCCTCCACGCCCTTGGCGCAGTCAATCACCATAAGCGCCGAGTCCACCGCGGTGAGCGTGCGATAGGTGTCCTCGGAAAAGTCCTCGTGGCCGGGCGTGTCGAGCAGATTGATGACGCGGCCGCGATAGGGAAATTGCATCACCGAGGACGTCACCGAGATGCCGCGCTGCTGCTCGAGCTTCATCCAGTCGGAAGTGGCGTGGCGTGCGGCCTTGCGGCCCTTGACGGCGCCCGCCATCTGGATGGCACCGCCGAACAGCAGCAGCTTCTCGGTGAGCGTGGTCTTGCCGGCATCCGGATGCGAAATGATGGCAAAGGTGCGGCGCCGGCCGATTTCCTGGTCGTACATGCAGAAAAACCCGTGGAAAAAAGCGCGCTATTTTACCCGATGCGTGCCTGCGGACGGCACGGTTACAACGGCAAACCCAGGATCAGGGCGTCCTCGCGCCCGTGTTCGCCGGGGTAATAGTTCTTGCGCATGCCGACCTGCTCGAAGCCACGCGTGTGGTAGAGCCGCAGCGCGGACTTGTTCGACGGGCGCACCTCGAGCAGCATTTGATAGGCGCCGCGCTCGCGCGCCAGCTCGATGAAATGCTCGAGCAGCAAGCGCCCGTAACCCTGGCCCTGCCATTCGGGCGTCACGCAGATGTTGAGCAGGTGCGCTTCGCCCACCACCAGCGACAGCACGCCGTAACCACCGATGCTGCCGCCCAATTCCATGATCCAGCAACCGTAGCCCACGCGCAGGCAATCGCGAAAGATGCCCTCGCTCCAGTGAAACCGGTAGGCGCGCTTTTCGATGGCCATGACCGCGGCCACATCGTGGTCGCGCATCGGACGGTACACCGGCGAGTCGGGAATCGCGACCACCGCGCTCATGCCGTGAGCTCCCTGAAGGTACGTACCGCGAATTGCAGATCCATCCAGGCTTTGCGTTTGTCTGCCGGCGTGCGCAGCAGGTACGCCGGATGATAGGTGACCACCACGGGGATACCGCGCAACTCATGCACGCGGCCGCGCAACTGGCCGAGGGGCGCAGCGGATTGCAGCAAATTCTGGGCGGCGACACGGCCCACCGCAAGAATCAGTTTGGGCTGGATAAGTGCAATCTGCCGGTCGAGGAATGGCCGACATGCCGCGGCTTCGTCGGGTGCCGGATTGCGATTGTCGGGCGGACGGCATTTGACGATGTTCGCGATGTACACCGCCTCGCGCTTCAGGCCGATGGCCGCGAGCATGGAATTCAAAAGCTGCCCCGCGCGACCCACGAACGGCTCGCCCTGGCGGTCTTCTTCGGCGCCCGGCGCCTCGCCGATCACCAGCCACGCGGCGCGACGGTGGCCCACGCCGAGCACCGTCTGCGTGCAGCCGGCACGTAGCCGGCAAGCCGTGCAGGCCTTGACCGCCGCCTCGAGTGCGGGCCAGTCCATCTGCACGATGGACGCGGCGCGCGCATCGTCTGCCGCAGGTGTGCCGCTCGTGCTTTCGGCGTCGGCGACCGCTGGAATCTGCGGCAATCCGCGCCGCTCCCATATGGTGATGCCGAGATCGTGCAGGTAAGCGGCGCGCTGTGCGTCCATGATTATGAACGCGCGGCGCGACGCGCCCAGCGACGGCGCAGGCGCCACAGCGCCATGACCGGACCGGAGCAGGCGTACAGGAAGAACGCCGCGAACAGCACCCACGGCGGGCTCAAAGAAATCACGATGATGGCCACGGGCACGATCAGCAGCATGGTGAATGGCACGCGGCCATACAGATGCAGGTCCTTGAAACTGTAAAAGCCGATGCTGCTCACCATGAGCACGCCGGCGACGACCGTGATGACGTACGCCGGGATCACCAGCGCCGGACCGGGAATCCCGAGGTCGGTACCCAGCCACACCGCGCCCGCCAGGATGCCGGCGGCTGCCGGGCTCGGCAGGCCCTGAAAGTAGCGCTTGTCCACCACGCCGGTGCGCACATTGAAGCGCGCCAGACGCAGTGCCGCGGTGATCGCGTAGAAAAACGCGCCCAGCCAGCCGATCTTGCCCCAGGCCCAGCCGAAACTGATCATGTCCTTGAAGGCCCATTCGTACATCACCAGCGCCGGAGCCAGACCGAAGGACACCATGTCGGAAAGCGAATCGTATTCCTTGCCGAAGGCGCTTTCGGTGTGCGTGAGACGCGCGATGCGGCCATCCAGGCCGTCGAAGATCATCGCCACGAACACCGCAACCGCGGCCGCTTCGAAGTGGCCGACGATCGCGGCCACGATGGCGTAAAAGCCCGCGAACAGGCCGGCGGTGGTAATCAGATTGGGCAGCAGGTAAATGCCGCGGCGCCGCGGGCCCTCGACGCCCGCTTCCGCGGCCTCGTTCACCTGCTCGTCAATGCCGACTTCGGTATCGACGTCGGGATCGGGGATTGTAGGCACGTGCATGGACTGACCTCTGGCGTTAGTGGCCTATCATGCCATGCCCCGTAACCCGGTGCGCACGCTGACCGTCAGCCGGCACTGCCGCGGGCACGCATGTGTTCGCGCAAGCGTTGGCCCACGGTTTCAATCAGCTGGGCACGCGCACGCACCCGCTCGGCCTTGATGGTCGGCAAATTCGCATGCAGTTCGCGCTCCAGTTCCGCGGCAAACCGACCGTTGCGGATTTCCGCGAGGATCTGCTGCATCGCCGCACGCGTGGGCTCGCCAATGACGCGCGCACCGCGCGTGTAATCCCCGAACTCGGCGGTGGTGGAAATGGATGCGCGCATGCCGGCGATACCGCGCTGGTAAATCATGTCGGCCATGAGCTTCACTTCGTGCAGGCAGGCGAAGTAGGCCACCTCGGGTTGGTAACCGGCCTGCACCAGCGTGTCGAATGCAGCCTGTATCAGGTGCGTCAGCCCGCCGCTCAGCACCGCCTGCTCCGCAAACAGGTCGGTCTCGGTCTCCTCGCGGAAGCTCGATTCGATGATGCCGGCGCGCCCGTGGCCCTGGGCCCAGGCATAGGAGAGCGCCAGCTCGCGCGCCTCGCCACTGGCGTCCTGGTGCACCGCCACCAGCGCCGGCACGCCGTGATGCTCGAGGTATTGCACGCGGACCTGTTCGCCGATGCCGTTGGGCGCCACGAGCATCACGTCGAGATCGGCGCGCGGCACGATGCGCCGGAAATGGATGTTGAACCCGTGGGCAAAAATCAGCGCACCATGCTTGCGCAACCCGGGCGCCACAATCCCGGTGTAGATTTCGGCCTGGGCTTCGTCCGGCACCAGCATCACCACGACCTCGGCCGCGGCGACCGCCGCCGCCGGTTCCGCCACGCTCAGCCCGGCCGCGCCGGCAGCGGTGCGCGATGCCGAGCCCGCGCGCAATCCTACGCATACGTTGACGCCGGAATCCTTGAGGTTGAGTGCCTGCGCCCGCCCCTGAACGCCGAAACCCAGGACAGCGACGCGGCGTGCGCGAATCAGCGCGGGATCGAGTGCGGTGTCGTACAGAACTGTGGCCATGCTCATTTCCGGTAACGGCACCCTGGTTATTGTACCCAGCTGGAACCGGCGGCGGATATCGCCGTCGAAATGCCGCAGCAAGCTGTACGCCATCGCGCATCAGCCATTAGAATACGACTTTACACATAAAGCCCTTACGATGCTGACCTCGCGCTTCCCGTTGTGCACCATCAAGGAAACCCCGGCGGACGCGGATACTGCGAGTCACCGGCTGATGCTGCGCGCCGGAATGATCCGCAAGCTGGCGGCCGGCATCTACTCCTGGCTGCCGCTCGGCCTGCGGGTATTGCGCAAGATCGAAGCCGTGGTGCGCGAAGAAATGCAGCGCGCCGGCGCCGCCGAGCTGCTCATGCCTTCGGTGCAGCCCAGGGAACTGTGGGAGGAATCCGGCCGCTGGAAAAAATACGGTCATCTGTTGCTGCGCATGCAGGATCGCAAAGAACAGTGGTACTGCTATGGCCCGACCCACGAAGAAGTCATTTGCGACATCGTGCGCAACGAAATCCGCAGTTACAAGCAACTGCCGCTGACGCTGTTCCAGATCCAGACCAAATTCCGCGACGAGATCCGGCCGCGCTTCGGCGTGATGCGCGCGCGCGAGTTCATGATGAAGGACGCCTATTCATTCCATCTGGATCAAGCCAGCCTGGACGCGACCTATCAGGTGATGTATGACGCCTATGCGCGCATCTTCACGCGCCTCGGCCTGAAATTCCGCGCGGTGCAGGCCGACAGCGGGGATATCGGCGGCGATATCAGTCACGAATTCCAGGTGCTGGCCGA
>DATEJV010000049.1:0-10202 GCA_035277745.1 Gammaproteobacteria bacterium
GAACCACAAGACGCGTTACGTGTGATGGTGCCGGCGGAGGGATTCGAACCCCCGACCTTTGGTTTACAAAACCACTGCTCTACCAACTGAGCTACGCCGGCTTTCTTTCAATACACCGCCTCTGCCATCCTTGGCGATCCCACACCGCTTTTCCAAGCCCCGGCCTGAACATCCATGTTCAGGCGCTCGACCGGATCGGAATGCCACTGGCATTCCGATAAACACACCGGTCGAACCCAACTGCGCTACGCCTGCTTCTTTACTGACCCAATCTCTGCCCTCCATGGCGTAACGTCACATTATTTGCCGGCCCCGGCCGTGACTTCCTGTCACGGCGTCCGCAGCAATGCTGCGGACCCAACTGAGCTACGCCGGCTTCACTGAAATGCGCCGGAATGAAATCCGGCGCAAATTCTAGCAGGCCAAAACACCCCGGTCAGGAACGGCTGCCGGCGCTGCACGCCTCGCGTCCGATGCTGGCATCGCCCTCTTCCAGGTCGGCGAATGCCTTGGCCGCCGGCAGTTGCTGTGCTGCACCACGCGCATCGAGCCAATACCGCGGGGCGTCGCGGAAGCGCTCGGTTACCAGTGCGCGGTAGCCGAGTGCGCGAATCTGCTTCTGGTGCGCCAGCGCACCATAGCGGTCGCTGTAAACCCCCAGGGAAATGGCGTTGCGATTCGCTTCATCGGTGACCACGTACAAATCCTTGACGCCGCGCCGCTGCAGCAGTTTGGCCGCGGCTTCAGCTTCGCGGCGCGACCCGAACGGCGGCAAGTACACCCAGTATCCCTGGCGCACTTTGCCGGGGACCAGCCGCTGGGTAACGCTCGCGCCGCCCGCGTGCAAGCGCGTGCTGCCGGTCTCGGCCGCCACCGCACTCGGAAACGGCCCGTAACTCACGCAACTCTGCGCGCCGGCATCGGTGGTGGCTGGACTGGCGGGTGCGGGCGAAGGCGCGAGCGGCTTCGCGAGTGCCGCGCGTTGGGCGGGAGTGAGTTCGGCGATAAGTTTGAGCGGTTGGACCTGAGGCAACGGGGTGGACGACGGCGAGGGCGGAGACGGTCTCAGCCATCCGAACCAGATGAACGCCACGACATTTGCCAGTACCAATACCAGAAACAGCGTTCGCATCATGTGCGCAGCTCTGCCAGCACCGCCAATCCCTCCAGAACCAGATGAGGCGCAAGTGTAAACCGTTCGTGCAGCCGGGATTGCAGGGTTTCCGCATCTCCGCCGGTGAGCAGCATTTTGATTTCCCTGCCCTCCCGGGCACGGACCTCGGCTGCCACCCGCTCGATGAAACCCACGGCCGCATACAGAACGCCGCTGCTCACCGCGGCGTGCGTATCGCGTGCGAACAGCGCGGGCTGGCCGGCGGCATCGCTGGGCAGCGCCGGCGCCGCCGCAGACAGCGCGCGCTGCATGGCGCCGAGCCCGGGCGCAATCAATCCGCCCAGATGCCGGCCATCGCGATCGACGGTATCCATGGTAAGTGCGGTTCCGCAACCCAGCACACAGATCGGACCACCGTAGCGGCTGAACGCACCGACCGCCGCGGCCCAGCGGTCCGCCCCCAGCTGCGCGGCATCGACATAACCATTGGTCACGCCGCCAGCGCGTGCAGACGGCGTCATGAATTCCGGGATGAGTCGGAACTGCTGCTGAAAGTAATCGCGCACGCTGTCGGCGACGGTGGTGCCGGCCACGTTGCTGATCACGATGCGCTGCGGCCGCGCCACATCGCCCCACACCGATCGCCAGACCTCCATCGGCGGTCGGCCCGCATGCATCGCGACGCCGTACCCGGACAATTTCCGGCCCTGCGCCTGCGCCCATTTGACGCGCGTGTTGCCGATGTCGGCGAGCAGCATCATGGGACGAGTCGCATGCTCAGGTCTCCGGACACAAAGCGCTGGGTGCCGCCGCCCGTGTCCAGCAACAGCGCGCCGTCCTGATCCACACCGAGCGCGGTGCCCTGAATGACCTGCTGCTGGTGATGCAGCCGCACGCGTTTGCCGGCAGCCAGATCCAGCGCCCGCCAGTCGGCTGCAAACGCGGTGAATCCGCGTGCTGCAAAAATTTCCAGGGCCTCCACCAAGTGGTCAATCAGCGCCGCCGCCAGCGCATTGCGCCCCGGTGTCTTGTCCGGCAGCTGTGTCGCCAGATCGGTCCACGGCTGATCTATATGCGTCGTCGCCGCGGCCGGCATGCGCACATTGATGCCGACGCCCACCACCGTGCGCGCCTGGCCGGGCGGCTCGCCCTGCATGTCCACCAGAATACCGCCGAGTTTTCTGCCGGCCATGCATAAATCGTTGGGCCACTTGATGCCCACACCCGTTATGCCCAATTTGCCGAGCGCCCGCACCACCGCCACCGCCGCCGCCATGGCCAGTGCCGAAAAGCCGGGCGGCAGATCCTCGAAGCGCCAGGCGCAGGACATATATAAGTTGGCGGCAAACGGCGACACCCATTGCCGGCCGCGCCGCCCGCGACCCGCGGTCTGGCGTTCGGCAAGACACACTGCAGGAAGCTCGCGCGCCTGGGCCATGAGCCAGGTGTTCGTCGAGTCCACCTCTTCCAGCACCGACAGCTCCGCCACTATCCGGCGCGCACCCGGCGACAAGCGCGCTTTTATTTCCGCTGCATCCAGCAAATCCAGCGGCGCCGCCAGACGGTAGCCGCGCCCCGGCACCGAGAATATTTCCAACCCGCCCGCCTGAAAGCGCCGCAGGTGTTTCCACACCGCGCTGCGGCTGATTTGCAAGCGGCGCGCAAGCTGTTCGCCCGAATGGAACGCGCCGTCCCCCAGGGCGCGAATTACTTGGTGCGCGGTGCTGTCGGTACGCGGCATGTGTTCAGCGTCGGCGCAACAACATGACGCGCGTGAAACGGTTTTCCTTGCCGGCCGCAAGCCGCTGGATGTTGCCGCGATGCGTGTACACGATAAACAGCGCCATGACCACCCCGAACCAGAATAGCGGCGCGGAGTACCCGTGCACGATCACGGCGAACACCGGCACCGACCAGCCAGCCAGCAGCGTAGCCAGGCCCACATAACCGCTCAACACCAGTACCAGGCACCAGACAATCACTGCCACGACCAGCGCCTGCCAGGAGAGCATCAGCAGCACGCCGAGAAAGGTGGCGAAGCCCTTGCCGCCGCGGAAACGGAAAAACACCGGGAACACGTGCCCGATGATGGCGGCCGCGCCGCATGCGGCCGCCGTCCACTCGAGGCCCAGCTCACTAGGCGCAGCCAGCAGATGCGGCAGCAATCCGGCCGCCAGCACGCCCTTGCCCACATCAATGAGCATCACCCACAAGGCAAACACCCGGCCTTGGGTACGCAAGGCGTTGGTGCTCCCGGCGTTGCCACTGCCCTGGGTACGGATATCCACGCCGCCGTAAATCCTGCCCACGATCAGGCTGCCGATGAGCGAGCCCAGCAGATAGGCGATGACAACCCTCAGCAACAACCAGACCAGCATCGAGTGTGCTCCGGGTCCGCAGTGTAATTAGTTTAGCAGGCGCCGCTTGCGGACCGCGTGCGAGTGTTGAACAATGCCGACGGAAGCGAGCCTCCGCATGACCACGAACCCAAACCGTCTGGCGGCAGACATTCTGCTGGCCCTGCGGCGCATCATGCGCAGCATGGATATTTCCAGCCGCCAGCTGATCGGCGAGCGCGGCCTGACCACGCCGCAACTGTTGTGTCTGCAGAACCTGGGAGAGCATGGTGCCATGACCAGCGGCATGCTGGCACAGATGGTCTCGCTCAGTCCCGCGACCGTCACCGGCATCCTGGATCGCCTGGAGCTGCGCGGCTTGGTGACGCGCGAACGCCGCCCGGAAGACAAGCGCCACGTGCTCGTGACCGTCACGGACGCCGGGTCCGCCGCGGCCGATGCCGCACCCTCACGCCTGGCCCAGCGCTTTGCCGACGCCTTGGCGCATCTGCCGGAAGATGACCGCGGCGAAGTGTTGCGCGTGATTCAGTATCTCGCGGATCTGGCCGATGTGCGCAACGGCCATGGTTGAACTCGCGCGTGCCCGCCGCGCTGGTCATTAATCCCGCGGCCGGCCGTGGTGCCGGGCGCCGTCTGGCCGCACCAATTGCCGATTATCTTGCGGAACTCGGTGTCCAGATTCACAGCCGGCATTTCAGCCGCAGCGGCAGCGACTTGGCGACACAGGTTCACGAACGGCTTGCGGCAGCTCCGGATGCCGTGATCGTCGTGGGCGGCGACGGCAGCGTGCATTCAGCCGTGAACGGCTGGATGCGGGCCGGCGGCGGCGCACCGCTCGCGTTCGTGCCGGTCGGCACCGGCAATGACTTCACCAAGATGCTGGGCTATGCGTCCGACTGGCGTGCGGCTTGCCGGCAAATCGCGCAAGCGCGTACCCGTGTCGTTGATGTAGCGCGCTGCAACGACTTCCATTTCATCAACAGCCTGGGCATCGGCTTCGACGCGCGCGTGGCGATGGCCGCGAACCGCATGCAATGGCTGCACAGCCGCGCGGTGTACGGCGTGGCATTGCTGCGCACGCTGTGCTTCGACCACGCGACTCCGAAGGTAAGACTGCAATACGCTGCGGCCACGCTGGAATCCGCGATCACCCTGATCGCAGTCAACAACGGGCGCGTGGAGGGCGGCGCTTTCGTGCTCGCGCCCCAGGCAGAAATTGACGACGGCCTGCTGGACGTGGTGGTGGCATCGGCGCTGAGTCGGTTTGGCATCCTGCGGCTGGTGCCGCGCGTACTGCGCGGCACCCATGCCGATCACCCTGCGGTGCGCATTTTCAGAAGCGACAGGCTGCTGATCGAATGCGACACCGGCACGCCGGTACACGCGGACGGCGAGATCCGCTATACCGATGCGCAGCGCCTGGAAATCACCGTGCTGCCGCGCCGGCTCAGGGTGATCGCCTGAGCGGGATCGGTGTGCGCCTTAGCGTGCCGAGATAAATGGCCGCCAGCGCGAGTACGGCGCCGGCAATTTCCACTGCGGTGAAGCGCCGGCCGAAGATGCTCACATCCCACACGAATGCGCACACCGGCTGGAGCAGCAGCACCAGACCGACCTGCGAGGCACGCACCCGGGAAATGCCGCTGGAGATCAATACCCAGCCCAGCACCTGGCCAAATACGCCGTAACCCACCAGCCAGCCGGCGTCTTTCCAGGTGGGAATCGCAAACGACGCGTGCTCCGGCCACATGGCAAGCGCAAGCAGGACGGCGGTCATGAGCGACACCGCCATCATGGTGACGAACGAGGACCCGGCGATCTCCCCCACGCGCACGCGGCGCAGCGTGAGGATATAACCGGCATAGCAGCAGGCCGTGATCAATCCCAGGATCACGCCGGTTTTGTAACCGGCCGAAAACGCGGACCAGTCGAAACCCACGAGCAGAACCAGGCCCAGAACCGCGAGCGGAATCGCAAGCATCTGGAACCAGGTAAGGCGTTCGCGGAACGCAATCACGCCGGCCGCCGCGAGCAGGAACACCTGAAAATTCGCCAGCAGGGTCGCGACGCCCGGACCCACATACAGAATGCTGCGGTGCCAGAAGCTCAGGTCGAGCGCGAAAAACAGCGCCGCGAGTCCGCATGCCGCCACGGCCGCGGGCTTGAGCCGCAGGCGCTCGCGCCGCCACAGCACGATGGCCAACAGGATCAACCCGCCGAACAGCACGCGGTAGAAAGCACTGGTGGCGGGCGGCACCGAAACCAGCTCCACGAATACCGCGGAGAAACTGATCATCACCGCGCCGGCAATCAGGCGCCACATGCAGACTCTGCCGCAATCTGCGCCCGCATGCGGTGCATGCGCGGGCGCCTCAATGGATCAACGCCGCTTCGAGTTCGGCGAACGTGTAGGCAATGCCCGTAGTGTCAATCTGCACGCCCAGTTGCCGGCCGACCTGACGCGCGGAAAAAATCCCGCGGATCGCCGGGCCGTCGGGCGTGCGCGCGATCACCAGTGCATGCTGGCGCCCGGTGCGCTTGAGCGTCTGGATGATGTCGCCGACGCGCGCCTCGGACACCTCGGCCATGCTCAGAGCCTCGAAACTGTCACGCGCTGTCATGATGTCGCGCACCAGGACTTCGCTGCGGCTTACGCCCATCTGCTGCTGGAAGCGCATGGGACGCATGCCTTTCAGATCGTTGAGCGTAATGAGCCCGACCACATCGCCCGACTCGTTGAGCACAAACAGCAGGCGCACGCCGACGTTGCGCATGTGTTCCTCAACCTTGTCCAGCGGCAAGTTGGGATTCACGCTGGCGGCGGCCACGCGGGTCAGATCCGTCATGACATCCAGCGCCGGATTTTGCAGGGTCACGTGTTCCGGAAGCTGCTGATTGGGACGCATCAACGCGGCGCCTGCGGGCACCGCCATCACCGACAGCGCCTTGAATGCTGCACTCATGAAATCCTCCACCGTTGCCTGCACGGCCCGGGGCCGTGCCGCGTAAAGTATAGCGTGACACTCTGCATATATGCGTATTCCAGGCGGTGCAAACCGGCATGTTAGAATTCCACGCACGCAATCACGATCAGACTTCATCCTGTTCCCGCATGACGAAAAAAGTACTCATCACCAACGTGCACCTGGATCTGGGCGCGGGCCGCCGCGGTACCGACATGGGCTCCTCCGCCATGCACGTCGCGGGCGTGGTGCCGGCGCTGGAAAAACTCGGTCACAAGGTTGTGGGCGTATACAACCTCGGCCAGGTATCGCAGGAATCCGCCGAAGTCGGTGACCTGCGCATGCGCTATCTCGGCGTAATCAATGAGGTCTGCCGTGAACTTGCCGATCGGGTGGAACGCTCGCTGCAACAGGGTGAATTCCCGTTGCTGCTGGGCGGCGATCATTCCCAGGCCATCGGATCGATTGCCGGGGTGTCGCGTTACCTGAAACGCCAGGGCAAATCCCTGGGAGTGCTGTGGGTGGATGCGCACACCGACATGAATACCCCCGACAGCAGCCCCTCGGGGAACATTCACGGCATGCCGCTCGCCACACTGCTTGGATACGGGCCCGCGGAATTAACCGGCATCAGCGGCGACGATGCTGCGCTCTCGCCGGAGCATGTGGTGATATTTGGCGTACGCGATGTGGATCGCGGCGAAGCGCAACTGGTGAAAAAGACCGGAGTGCGGGTGTTCACCATGAGTGAAATTGATTCCCGTGGCGCCGGTGCTTGCCTGGAGGAAGCCATGCAGATCCTCGGCCGTGCGAGCGGCGGCATTCACTTGTCCTATGACCTGGACGGTTCCGATCCCGCGGTGGCCCCCGGCACCGGCACGCCTGTACCGGGCGGACTCAATTTCCGCGAATCGCACCTGGTGTGTGAAACCATAGCCCGAAGCAAGCGCCTGCTCAGCATGGAAGTGGTGGAGCTCAATCCCATCCTCGACATCGAGAACCGCACCGGCAAATTTGCGGTGTGGCTGATCCAGTCGGCCCTGGGCCGCACGATCCTCTGGAATTAACCGTTGTCATGGGCAAACGCGTAACAGAATTCAACGCATTCCGCCGCCGCATGAACGCACGCATCCTCGCGGAGGACAACCGCGTCATCAAGCGCGTGTTCTCGGTAGACAGTCTCGCCTATGCAGACGGCGCCCTGCCGGCCAGGACCAAGGAATTGCTCGGGCTCACCGCCTCCATGGTGCTGCGCTGCGACGACTGCGTGAGCTATCACATCGGCCAGTGCGTCGAATCCGGTTGCAGCAAGGACGAGATCGTGGAAGCCATGAGTGTCGCTCTGGTCGTCGGGGGAACCATAGTCATTCCTCACATGCGGCGTGCCATGGAATTCATGGATGAAATGCTGGCGGGAGAATAAACTCCGCCGCCATCAATAAACCATCCGTGGCGCTCAGTCCAAACTCGCTGCGTTGCGGGGCGTCCATCGCGGTGCGACGAACCCGTACATGCGGCGCTTGGTAGAGTTCATGGATGAAATTCCGGAAGAAATCGGAACGCGGTAAATCGTTGCCCTACCAGCGGTGATACGCGGGATGGCCGGGCTTGACGGCCACAAACGTGCCGCGGCAGGTGGCGCAGAGTTTGCCACCGGAGTGCAATTCACCTTCGACGACTGCGCGATCCCCGCCGGATTGCACCACGCGGGCCCGCAACTGTACCGGGGCCCGTGACGGCGTAGGCCGTTTGAGCGCAATGGAGTAATCAGCGGTCACCGTGCAGGGGGGATGATCCGCGTGCGCTTGGCGCATGAGGTGCCAGGCGGCCGTCCAGTTGCAGTGGCAGTCCAGCAGCGTGCCGACGATGCCGCCATTCAGCGCCCCCGGAAACGCCTCGTGATGTGTCTGCGGCATCCATTCGGCCACCACTTCGTCACCGCGAACGAAGCTCTTGATATGCAGGCCCTGTGGATTGGCCGGACCGCAACCGAAACAGGTACTGGCCGGAGCGTAGATGTCCTGCAGCGCTTGTGCCGTCATGCGCGGCCACTGGTACCGGTACGCGGAAGGAAAATCTCGGCCAACATGCACCGCACGCTGCCACCGGCGCAAGTTTCGATGATATTCACCGGACTGGACACGATGCGTGTGTACTTTTCCATGCTCAGACGTTGCGTGGGCGTGAGGCTGCGCTCGGCGCGCATGGACATCGCGAGCACGCTGCCGCCACCGCGGGTGCCGAGCTGCAGCGCGTTTCCGGCAAATTCCAGCATCTGCTGTGCGGTAATCGGGATGATCTCATGATTGGTTTCCTCAAGTCGCTGCTGGATGCGCCGGCGTTCCTTGACCGAGCGAATGCTCGCCATGCATAGGAGTGCAAAGCGATCGCCGATGCACATCATGACATCCGTGTGGTATATGGACTTGCCGCCTTTATCCACCGCATGAAACTCCACGGGTTCATAGTCGAACTTGCCGGCCCATTCCCGCAACAGTTTGACGTCGGTGCGCGGCGACAGGCATGCGTAGGCCACGCGATGCTCGCGGTCCAGAACCAGACTCCCGGTGCCTTCAAGATGGCGGCCTTCCAGTTCGGCGCCGGACAAATCCTCGATGCGTTTCACTTGATAGCCGCGTTGGGTTTGCAATTCCTCGATGATGTCCAGGCGCCGCTCCCAGCGCCGATTCGGCGCCAGCAGGGGATACAGGACCACACTGCCGTCCGCATGAAAGCTCACCCAGTTCCCCGGAAATACGGCATCCGGCGTCCAGGGTTCAGGCGTATCGTCAAATACCTCCACACTCACGCCCTGTTTTTGCAGACTGGACACCAGCACGTCAAATTCCTGCAGCGCCAGAGCTTGCGGATCGTTGACTTCCACGTCGGCACGCTGGAACGCATTGGAAGGCGCGGTTTCGGCGTTCACGCCAAAACGCGCCGGCCGAATCATGAGTACGGCGGGAGCAATCTGTGATTCGTGAGTATGGGTCATGGATTTGGTGTGGGGAGAACGCTGCGGAAATCTTACACTAAATCCCGGCCGCACTGGCCGCGCTGCCTATGGCTGCCGCAACGCGTGCGCAGGTGATAAAGTTGCGCACAACTGCCAGGATCACAGGAGGTTCACATGATCTCCGGTTTGGTGCGCGGCGACCGCATGCCGGATTTCCAGCGCCCGAATCCGGCCGGCGAAACCGTGATGCTGTATGACCTGCAAAAGGGCCAGCCGATGTTGCTCCTGATATTCGAGGATGCCACGGCGCCGGACGCGCGCGTGGCTCTGGATGCGCTGGCGCGCGATTCAGCCGACCGCGCCCCGACCCGCGTGGCCATGATCCGCGGCACTCCAGCGCAATGTGCGGCCTTTGCAAAAGGCAGCGCTGACAGCGTGACGCTGCTGGCAGACGATGGTGCCGTCGCCTTGCACCTGCTCGGAGCCGAAACGCCGGGACCCCGGTTGATCACCGGATTCGCGCTGGATCCCAACTTGCGTGTCATAGAACGCATTGAACATCGAGCCGGTGGCAATCTCGCGGGTTTTCTGCGGCAGTTGGATTCCGCATGCAAACCGGAGGCATCACGCGCGCCGCAAATCATCAATCAGCAGGCACCGGCCCTGTTTGTCCCGCGCGTAATGGATCCCGCCATGTGTGCCGAGTTGGTTGCGTACTTCGAACAGCAGGGCGGTAAGCCGTCCGGTACTGCTTATATAGAAGGTGACAAGGCTTATTGGCGCGAGGATCCGTCGGTAAAACTGCGCCGCGA
>DATEJV010000050.1:0-4097 GCA_035277745.1 Gammaproteobacteria bacterium
CGGAGTTTTCGAGGTTGCTGTGCGCATCATTACGCTCAACGTCAACGGTGTGCGCTCCGCGGCGCGCAAGGGCCTGTTCGCGTGGCTGCCGAAACAGCGTGCCGACGTGGTGTGCCTGCAGGAGACCAAGGCTCAGGAAGCGCAGCTCGGCGACCCCGTATTCCGACCTGACCAGCATCACTGCTTCTATTTTGACGCGCAGAAAAAAGGTTACGCCGGCACCGCGCTGTTCGCGCGCCGCGAACCGGATGAGGTGATCATGGGCATCGGGGCCAGGGAGTTCGATGCCGAGGGCCGTTATCTCGAAGCTCGCTTCGGAAAAATTTCCGTGGTGTCGCTGTATCTGCCCTCGGGCTCGTCGGGACCCAGGCGCCAGGCGTCCAAGAACCGCTTCCTGAATGTTTTCATGCCCTACCTCAAATCCCTGCGCCGCAAACAACGCGACTACATCCTGTGCGGCGACTGGAACATCGCGCACCAGGCGATTGATCTCAAAAACTGGCGCAGCAATCAGAAGAACTCCGGCTTTCTGCCGCACGAGCGCGCCTGGATGGACGAGCTGTTCGGTCCGGCCGGTTTTGTGGATGCATTCCGCGCCGTGGACCCGCGCCCCGATCAGTACACCTGGTGGTCGAATCGCGGGCAGGCGTGGGCGAAGAACGTCGGTTGGCGCATTGACTACCAGGTGATCACGCCGGGGCTGAAGCACGCGGTGCAAAAAGCGCGCATCTACACCGCGCAGCGTTTTTCCGATCACGCCCCGCTGATCCTGGATTACGCCGGCAAACTGTGAACGTTCCCGCGAAGGCGCGTACCTGGTTACCGGAGGCGTGGATGACGACGGCACGCGCCGCCTGGAATCGGCGCGTCGGCATCACGCTGGTGCTCGGATTTTCCTCGGGCCTGCCGCTCGCGCTTTCCGGTTCGACGCTGCAGGCCTGGATGGCGACGCTGCACGTGAACGTCGAAACCATCGGCATCTTCTCGCTCGTGGGTATTCCCTATTCGCTCAAGTTCCTGTGGGCGCCGTTCATGGACCGCTACGTACCGCCGTTCCTTGGACGGCGCCGCGGCTGGATTCTGCTCGCGCAGCTTGCGCTCGCGGTGCTGCTGGTGGCGATGGCGTTCACCGATCCTGCGGCACACGTCTGGCGCATGGGTATCTTCGCATTTGCATTGGCGTTTGCTTCCGCCTCACAGGACATCGTGTACAACGCCTACTTCACCGACATCCTGCGGCCCGCCGAGCGCGGCTTGGGCGCTGCGGTGCAGGCCGGCGGTTACCGCCTGGCGATGATCGTCGCGGGTGCGATCGTGCTGATACTTTCCGACCGCATCGGCTGGCGCAGCAGTTATCTGCTGATGGCGTTGCTGATGGTGCTTGCGATCATCCCCTCGATCATGGGCCCCGAAGCCGAGCATCCGGCGCCGCCGCCGCGTACGCTTGCCGAAGCGGTGGTGACGCCGATCCTCGAATTCGTGGCGCGCCGCGGCATGCTGTGGCTGCTGCTGCTCGTGGTGCTCTACAAGTTCGGCAACTGGTTTTCCGGCCTGCTGACCAACGCCTTTCTCATCGAGGGCCTGCACTTCACCGCCACCGACGTGGGCGTGGTCAACAAGGGCTTTGGCCTCGCGGCCACCATCGTCGGGGTGTTTCTGGGCGGCGTGCTCATGACGCGGCTGCGGCTGTTCCGCGCCATGCTTTATTTCGGCGTGTTGCAGGTCATATCCATATTTGCGTTCCTGGCGCTTTCGCTCATCGGCCACAGTTACGTCGGTCTGGTGGCGGCGGTGGGCGTGGAAAATCTCGCCTGGGGCATGGGCACCGCGGCGTTCATCGCCTATCTCATGGCGCTCTGCGACCATCGCTACACCGCCTTCCAGTTTGCCCTGCTGTCGGCGCTGGATTCCATTTCACGAGTGATCCTCGGCCCGCCCGCCGGCTACGTGGCGCAGCACTGGGGCTGGAGCGCGGTGTTCGTGGTGAGCGCACTGCTCGGGATACCGGGACTGCTGCTGCTGATCGCACTGCGACGCCGGGTCGCCGAGGTGGAATTCCGTCACACGCCTGCAGCGGCTTAGCCGCAGCGCTTCAATGCAGCCTGTTCCTCGGCGGTTCCGGCGCACCCTGCACCGCCACCGGCGCGGCGTGATGCAGGATCATGCGCCAACCCTCGCGCGTGAACTGGTAGACGTTGGTGGCGGTCATCGGCGGGCGTTCCCCGGGTTCGCCCGGCACGCTGATGATCTCGTGCAGCACGTGCACCGCGAGCAGCGCATCCTGGGTGCGGGTGATTTCCGCAAGCCGGAAGCGCAGACCGCTACCGTTGCGGAACAGATCCGCCCAGCCCTGGCGTACGGCCTGCAGGCCGGAGAGTTTGACGCTCAGCGGATGCACGCACACCACCGATTCGTTATCCAGCCACACCGCCATCATGGCCTCGAGATTGCCGTCGGCAAAGGCCGTGTAGAATGCATGCTCCGCTTCGTCGGGTGTGGCAAACATGGTGGACCGCCGTTGAGGACGCCGTGAAGATAAAAGAAATCCCGCAGTCTTGCCAAGCCGCGCGTTGAACCGCCCATGTCCAAAGCCCTGCGCCGGGTGATCTGCCCGCTCCGCGAACTGCCTGCGCCCGGCGCGCGCGGGTTTTCGCCGCCCGGTGCGCGCTTTCCCGACGAATATTTCGTGGTACGGCACGGCGACGCGGTGCGTGCCTACCTCAATGTCTGCCCGCACGCCGGCAATGTCCTCAACTGGAAAGCGGATGCCTTCCTCACCCGCGACCAGGCCCTAATCATGTGCGCCGCGCACGGTGCGTTGTTCAACCCGGAAAGCGGCGTATGCGTGGCTGGCCCGTGCGTGGGCCGCGCTTTGCAGGCCGTGCCGGTAAAGGTAGAGAACGGGATGGTGGTGGCGTATTTCGAAGGCACGGCTGAAAACCCGGAAGCCTGAAGGCCGCGTGTGCTCAGTCGTGCAGGTTTATTCGTCCAGATGATCGAAGGGACGGGCCCACAACTCGTGACGTTCCTCGTCGCGGTCCACGCCGTAATCCTCGCGCTCCATGTCGAGTGAACCGGACCAGTCTTCGGGCGGGTCCACCGGTTTGAGCTGCATCTCGTCCCAGGCGTCCGCGTCCAGCTCTTCCAGCGTGCCGTCGAAATACTGCACGCCGATGGTGCCGTCCTCTTCGTCCACGGCCACCACCTCGAAGGTGACGCCCTGTGGATCGGCGTACCACTCGCCCACGGCGGGTAGCCAGGGTTCGGGTTCCACCGTGCTGCTCATGAGAGTAGTCCCTCCGGGCCGAAGCTTGCTACCATGCAACTTCAAGCTCTCGTGCGCATGTTATAAAACTCGTGCCGGCATAAAGCAAGCGAAAAATGGCATGCGCATATCGCGTCCCGGATTGGACGGTTGCAAGACTGAGTCCAGCTTGGAGCCGTAGCTGTGTGTAACTTCTGGCAATTTTGAGCAGCGGATTGCAGACAATGCTGGAACATTACATCAGCATGTTCATCTCACTGTTTGTGGTCATTGACCCTATCGGTCTGGCGCCCATGTTCGGTGCCATCACGCGCGGCGGCGGCCAATTGCACCGCCGGCGTATGGCCATCAAGGGCACGATACTCGCCACCGCCATCCTGCTGGTATTTGCCGCCATCGGTGACTGGCTGCTGCGCATGCTCGGCATCAGTTTCCCCGCATTCAAGATCGCGGGCGGCGCGCTGCTGTTCCTGATCGCTATCGACATGGTGTTTGCGCGTCAATCGGGCGGGCGTTCGGCCACGGAGCGCGAGGAAGAAGAGGGCAAGGCCAAGGAAGACGTCTCGGTGTTTCCGCTCGCCTTTCCGCTCATCGCCGGTCCCGGTGCTCTGGCCACCATCCTCATCATGGTGAGCGAGGCGCACGGCAAGATCCTGATGTTCGTGGGTCTGGTGGTGGTGGTGTTGCTGGTGCTGGGGATTACGCTCGGCTGCCTGTTGCTCACTAACCGGTTGATGAAGCTGCTCGGTGAAACCGGCGCGAACGTGATTGGCCGGCTGTTCGGCGTGATCCTCGCGGCGCTCGCGGTGCAGTTCGTGGTGGACGGCATCCG
>DATEJV010000051.1:0-5682 GCA_035277745.1 Gammaproteobacteria bacterium
CCGTCGAATACCGGGCCGTCCACGCACACGCGCTTCATCGCCGAGCCCTCAGGCGTGCGCACCTCCACCGGGCAACCGGCGCAGCCACCCACCGCGCAGGCCATGAATTCCTCGAGCGACACCTGGCTCGGCAGGCCGAACTCCTGGGCGAGATGCGCCGCGGCTTTCAACATCGGCGTGGGCCCGCACGCGAAAACCTCTGTTTCTGCCAGTGCATTTTTGTCGAGCACACCCAGCCAATGGCGCGCCAGTTCGGTAACGTAACCTCGGTAACAGCCGGCATAGCCTTGCAGGCTCGCAAGGCGACTGGGGATTTTCGATTCCTCCATCAGCGGCATGCAAGCCGTCACGTCTTCGGGTATCGCGGGCAGCGCGAGGGTCGAGGGTCGCGCCGCAAACGGAAACGGCACTTCCGAGCCCATAAGCACCAGCGGTTGCCAGCGCGCACGCGCGTCACTGCGCAGCGATTCGGCCAGGAATATCATCGGCGGAATCCCGACACCGCCGCCGATCAGCAGCATGCGCGGGCGTTCGGCGTGCGGCACGAATGGCCGGCCTATGGGCCCGAGCAGACTGATGCGGTCGCCGCGCCGGCGTTGCGCGAGCAGGCGGCTGCCTTCGCCCACCACCTTATATAGGCATTCCACCCAGCCATCCGTCGTGGATGCACGCATCACCGACATCGGCCGGCGCATGGGCAGCGCCGCGTCACAATTCAGATGCACGAAACAACCCGGTTGTGCGGCCGCCGCACAGCGCGGCGCCAGCATGCGCAACCGGTACTGCCGGCCGGCGAACGCTTCCTGCTCCAGAACCGCTGCGTCCTCCAGAAAGATCGTGCTGCGATGCAGTTGGTCGTGCGCGCGGTGTTTGGCGGGCAGGGCGGTGCTCATCTTTGCAGCAGCATCGCCAGCACCGCCATGCGCACCGCCACACCGTTGGTGACCTGTTCGCGGATCACCGATTGCGGACCGTCGGCCACCTCCGGCGCGATTTCCACGCCGCGGTTCATGGGACCGGGGTGCATGACGATGGCGTCGCGTTTGGCGAGCTTGAGGCGCGCCGCGTCCAGGCCATAGCGGCGGAAGTAATCGTGCTCGTCGGGAAACAATCCGGCCTGCATGCGTTCTTTCTGGATGCGCAGCATCATCACCACGTCGGCGCCCGCGATCGCCTTGTCGGGATTGGTGAACCGTTCGCCGTCCAGATCCTCGGGCAGCAATTCGGCCGGACCCGCGTAGCGGATATCGCGCGTGCCCAGAGTGCGCAGTGCCTGCACCGCAGAGCGGGCCACGCGCGAATGGCGGATGTCGCCGATGATGGCGACGGCCAGGCCGTCGAAATTCTTTTTGTGCCGGCGGATGGTGAACACGTCGAGCAATCCCTGTGTCGGGTGCGATACGTGCGCTTCCCCCGCGCTCACCACATGTACCTGCGGCAGTGCGTGCTCGGCCAGGGTTTGCGGCACGCCGGGTTCCCGGTGCCGCACGATGAACAGGTCGGTGTTCATGGCCTGCAGCGTGTAGAAGGTGTCGAGAGGCGACTCGCCCTTGACGCTCGAGGAGAACGCCATGTCGAGCGTCAGGACTTCGGCGCCCAGTCGCCGCGCCGCCAGTTCAAACGACGCACGCGTGCGCGTGCTCGGTTCGAAAAACAGATTGACGACGGTTTTGCCGTCGAGTAAGTCGTGTCGGCGCACCGATTCGCCGGGTGGCACGCGCAATTCGGCGGCGCGCTCCAGCAGTCCCACGAGCGTGGACTGCGGCAAACCCGCAAGCGTCAGCAGGTGTTGCAGGCGTTGCGGTGGCTCAGCGTGCGTGCCGGTCATGCGGAGTGGGTTGTACCTGTTGGGTGTTGTGAATGAAACCAGCTTTCCAGGATCACACAGGCAGCGGCGCAGTCTATGTCTTCGCGGCGCACGCGCCTGCGTCCCTGTTGGCGTAATTCCCGGAGACGCGCTTCGGCTTCCTTGGACGACAGGCGCTCGTCGATGGTCAGCACCGGACAGGGATAACGCTTTTCAAGTTCCGCCGCGAAGGCGCGCGCGCGTCGCGTGATGTCCTGTTCGTCTCCCTGCATAGTATACGGGAGGCCCACTACCAGCCGCTGTGGCTGCCACTCCTTTATTAACCCGTCGATCAAGCCCCAGTCCGGTACGCCATCCGTCATCTTCAGCACCGTCACCGGCGCGGCGCTTGCGGTCACACTTTGACCGGCGGCTACGCCGGTGCGACGCAGGCCAAAATCAAAGGCGAGTGCGCGCAACGCGCCCTCAGGCATGCCCGGCATCACCCGAGAGCAGCGCGATGTCCACGCCGATCAGGCGCGCGGCCGCCTGCCAGCGTTCCGCTACCGGCGTTTCGAAGATGATGCGCTTGTCCGCCGGCGTACTGAGCCAGGAGTTGGCCGCGAGCTCGCTTTCCAGCTGTCCCGCACCCCAGCCGGCATATCCCAGTGCCACCAGGGTCCGGCTCGGTCCCGCGCCGCGTGCCAGCGCGGCCAGCACATCGCGCGATGTGGTCACGCCCAGTGCGCCGAGCTTGAGGCTCGAATCCCAGGCGCCGGGGGGTTCGTGGATGACAAAGCCGCGATCGGTGTGCACCGGTCCGCCCTGAAACACCGGATACTGCGCCAGCGTCGGGTTATCCACGCTGATGGAAAGCTGTTTGAAGATGTCGCCCAATACCACGCCACTCGGGCGATTGATGATTATGCCGAGCGCGCTGCCGGCGCTGTGCTCGCACACGTACACCACGCTTTGCTGGAAATTCGGATCGTGCAGCGAGGGCATCGCCACCAGGAAATGATTGCCGAGAAAGTCCTGCGTCATGCGGATAGTATCCGCATGACCCGCACAGCGCACAAGCGTCAATGCGGTGCGGGCAGTTTCAGGCCGCTGCGCTGCGTGTCCAGGCGCCCGCCGTTGAAACGCCACACGTACACGAAGCGCAGCACGTCGGTGTCCTTGCGGAAGCTCGGGGGAAACGGCGCGAACGGCGCCGCCATTTTCACGATATGGACTGCGGACTGGTCGAGCAGCGGATAGCGCGATGGTTGGGTCAATGTCAGGTGACGAATGCTGCCGTCGGCATTCAAGGCGACTTCCAGCGCCAGTGAACCGGACAAATGTTCGGCGCGAATCTGTGGAGGGAAGTTGAGGTTGCCGATGTGCTCGACCTTGCGACGCCAGGCATCCAGATATTCGGCATAACGCGAGGCGCGCGCGTTCACGGACACGAATGCTTCACGCGGCGTCGGGCTGGTGGCGAGCGGCAAGCGTACCGGATCATCGGTCGGCATGAGCGCGTCATCGCCCTGGGTGAGCAGGCGCGCCACCAGCACCCGCGCGCTCGGGCTTTGCGGGGAGGGCACGGCGCGCGCATTGGCGTAGTGCCCGGTATAGGCGGCGGTCGTCACTGCGGTTTGTTGATCGTCGGCGGCCCTGCTCAGGCCGTGCGCGTCACTTGCGCCCCGGCCCCGTCCGGGGTTGCTGACCAGGTCTTCGCCTTCCGGCAGGCCCGGGTTGTTTGCCGCCGCTGGCATGGACAACGGGCTTTGCGGCCGCACCAACTGTCTGGTGTTGCCTTCGCCCCGTTGATTTGCCTGCGCAATGTATTCCGCCTGCGACGGCGGCACCACGCTGCGGGTTTGCACCAGCGTCACCTCCAGAGTCGAGCCGCCACCGGGTTTGCCCGCGGTGAAGCCGATGCCGAGAATCACGATGGCGTGCACCAGTACCGCAAAAAACAGCGTGGTGATGAGGCGGTCGCGCGCTGCGATGTGGGGCGTCTGCGGCATGGTGGCGCTCATGCGCGCGGCACCGCGCGGCGCTTGCGCGCGATAACGTCCATCAACTGGCCGGCGATATCCAGGCCGTAGAGCTTGTCGAGCTCGCGTGCGCAGGTCGGGCTGGTGACGTTGATCTCCGTCAGATAATCACCGATGACATCCAGGCCCACGAACAGCAGGCCCTTCTGCCGGAGCGCCGGTGCTACCTGTTCGCAGATCCAGCGATCGCGTTTGCTCAAGGGCACGCCCACGCCGTGCCCGCCGGCGGCGAGATTGCCGCGCGCTTCGCCCGGCGCCGGGATGCGCGCCAGCGCGTAGGGTACGGGCTCGCCGTCAATCAGCAGGATGCGCTTGTCGCCCTCGCTGATTTGCGGCAGGAACTGTTGTGCCATGCCCAGGCGCGTGCCGTTGCCGGTGAGCGTTTCGAGGACCACCGATACGTTGGGATCATCGTGCGTCAGCACGAACACCGAAGCCCCGCCCATGCCATCCAGGGGTTTCACCACGATTTTCCCGTGTGTATGCAGGAAGGCGCGGATTCTCGCCATGTCGCTGGTCATGAGCGTGGGCGGGCAGCACTGTGGGAACCAGGCGGTGTAAGCTTTTTCGTTGGCGTCACGCAGCGCCTGGGGACGGTTGATCACCAGCACCCCGGCTTGTTCGGCGCGCTCCAGGATGTAGGTGCTGTAAATGTAGTCCATGTCGAAGGGCGGATCCCGGCGCATGAGCACGACGTCCAGCGAGCTCAGCGCCAGATCCTGTTGTTCTTCCCATTGAAACCAGTCGTGCGGCGTATCGCGTACGCTCAGCAGGCGACTGCGCGCGCGGGCCTCCCCGTCCCGGAGGTACAGGTCCCGGGGCTCGAAGTAATGCAGCGTCCAACCGCGGGTCTGCGCCGCGAGCAGCATGGCGAGCGTGGTGTCCTTGGCGGGTTTGATGGAGCCGATGGGATCCATGACCACGCCGAGTTTGATGTTTGCCTGGGGCATGACCTGCCTGCCAACCGTTGATCCCGGGACCCTAGGTAAAGTCTCATTGCTTTCAATGGATTAAGGTGTGATTTTATGCTAAAACTTTCAATAACGCGCTCTTCCGAACGAGCGCCAGCCGGCCGGGTTCGGTCCGCTGGACGCTTTGCGGGGCCGGGGGCCCGGCGGTATCCAGCATGGCCGCGGGCTGTGCGCGGGTTGCGGTTAATATGGCGCGGCAAACGGGCACGGCGCTGTGTCCGGCGACGAGTCGTGGGTGGAGGTTAGGGTGGCCAGCAAACATGCCGACGGCGATCTCAAGGGCTTGAAGGTCCTGGTGATCGATGACAGCAAGACCATTCGCCGCACCGCTGAAACGCTGCTGGCGAAGGAAGGCTGTGAAGTGCTCACCGCGGTGGACGGTTTCGAGGCGCTTTCCAAGATCGCCGACCACAAACCGGACATCATTTTCGTGGACATCATGATGCCGCGCCTCGATGGTTATCAGACCTGCGCCTTGATCAAGCACAACCAGACCTTCAAGCACACGCCGGTGATCATGCTGTCGAGCAAGGACGGGCTGTTTGACCGCGCGCGCGGTCGCATCGTGGGTTCCGAGCAGTATTTGACCAAGCCGTTCACCAAGGATGAACTGGTGAACGCGATTCAACACCATGTGCGCCGGCAGGCAGGCGGCCAACAGGTAACGGGCAACGCGTAATTCGGGAGGCAGGACAAGATGGCAACCGTACTCATCGTTGACGATTCCCCCACGGAAGTGCACGTGCTCAAGACGTGGCTGGAAAAAAACGGTTTTGCGACCATTTCCGCGGAAAGCGGCGAAGAGGGCATCCGCAAGGCGCGCGAGGAAAAGCCCGACGCCATCATCATGGACGTGGTCATGCCCGGCATGAGCGGGTTTCAG
>DATEJV010000052.1:0-2019 GCA_035277745.1 Gammaproteobacteria bacterium
CCCCGTGCTGCTCGCCTGGGCGGGCTGGATGGTGTTCCGCAACCGCAAATCCGGCCAACCGGCAAACAAGCTGCAGGTGACGCTGCGCGTCGGCGGGCTGATTCTCGCGCTGCTCACCGCCGCCGGTCTGGCCTCGCTCAACTGGCACATTGCACGCCACAGCCTGCCGGCGGACGCGGGCGGCATATTCGGCGACGTCATCGGCAAGGGCATGGCGCGTGGGCTGAGCGATCTGGGTGCGACGCTGTTGCTGCTGGCCTTGTTTCTGAGCGCGGTGACGGTGTTTACCGGCCTTTCATGGATCGCGCTCATGGATCGCATCGGCCGTTTCTGCCTGCTGACCGCCGAGCGTACGCGCAATCGTTGGGGCTGGTTGCGCGAGGCAATTCAGGCGCGCCGCAGCCGCGAGCAGCAGATCGAGATCGTGCGCCTGCACCAGGAAGAAGTGCAGAGCCGACCCAAGCCGCGCATCGAGCCGGTGCTGAAAACCGTGGAGCCGAGCCCGCGCGTGGAGCGCGAGCGCCAGGTAGCGCTGTTCGAACCGCCCTCAGGCTCCCAGTTGCCGCCAACTTCGCTGCTCGACGATGCGCCGCCCAAAACGGGCGGTTATTCGGAAGCCGCACTTGATGCCATGTCGCGCACCTTGGTACTCAAGTTGAAGGATTTTGGCGTGGACGTTCAGGTGGAAGCGATCCACCCCGGCCCGGTAGTGACGCGTTTCGAGCTGCAACCGGCGCCAGGCGTGAAGGTCAGCCAGATTTCCAATCTCGCCAAGGACCTGGCGCGGGCGCTTTCGGCCATCAGTGTGCGCGTGGTCGAGGTGATCCCCGGAAAATCCGTGATCGGGCTGGAAATTCCCAACGAAGTGCGGGAACTGGTGACATTGGGTGAAATCCTCAAGTCGCGCGAATACGACGAGTCGCGCTCGCCGCTGACGCTGGCGCTCGGCAAGGACATCAGCGGCAACCCGGTGGTGGCGGACCTGGAGCGCATGCCGCACCTGTTGATTGCGGGCACCACCGGCTCGGGCAAGTCCGTCGCCTTGAACGCCATGACGCTGAGCTTGCTGTACAAGGCCACGCCCGAGCACACGCGTTTCATCATGATCGATCCCAAGATGCTGGAGCTTTCGGTGTATGCGGGCATTCCGCACCTGCTGGCGCCGGTGGTGACCGACATGAAAGAGGCCGCCAACGCCCTGCGCTGGTGCGTGGTGGAAATGGAACGCCGCTACCGGCTGATGGCGGCGGTGAGCGTGCGCAATCTCGCGAGCTACAACCGCAAGGTCAAGGACGCGGCCGATGCCGGCCGGCCGATCCGCGATCCGTTGCTTACGCCCGAAGAACTCAACGAGCTGGACGACGCCGACATCCCGGTACTCACGCCGCTGCCCAGCATCGTGGTGGTGGTGGACGAACTGGCCGACATGATGCTGGTGGTCGGCAAGAAAGTCGAAGAACTGATTACGCGCCTCGCGCAGAAGGCGCGCGCTTCCGGGATACACCTGATCCTCGCCACCCAACGGCCGTCGGTGGACGTGATCACCGGCCTCATCAAGGCCAACATTCCGGCGCGCATCGCCTTCCAGGTTTCGGCACGCGTGGATTCGCGCACCATCCTCGATCAGCAGGGCGCGGAATCGCTGCTCGGCCACGGCGACATGCTGTTCCTGCCGCCCGGCACCTCGGTGCCGATGCGCGTGCACGGCGCGTTCGTGAGCGATCAGGAAGTCCACAAGGTGGTGGATTACCTGCGCAAGGGTTTGAAAGGCAATGCGCCGAATTATATGCAGGAAATCTTGCAGACACCGGCGGAATCCCTGCCGGGAATACCCGGGCTGGGCGACGCCGGCGGTGAAGGCGGCGATGCCGAGTCCGATCCGCTCTACGATCAGGCGGTACGCATCGTGACCGAATCGCGCCGCGCGTCGATCTCGGGCGTGCAGCGGCGCCTGCGGATCGGTTACAACCGCGCGGCGCGCATGATCGAGCAGATGGAAGTTGCGGGCATCGTTGGGCC
>DATEJV010000053.1:0-3273 GCA_035277745.1 Gammaproteobacteria bacterium
CAGGAAACGCCGACCGGCCGGTGTGTCACGCAACACGGCTACTCCCGCGGACAGGTGCGTGCGGGTCTGGCTCATGCAATCAGTATAGATGCCGGATAGATGCCGGAGCACGCCGGGCGCAGGGGCCGCCGGCCGCGCGAGGCGCCGGCCGGAACCGCACTGCCTACGGTCGCGGCGGCCCCGGGCGGCGTGCGGCGCAGGCTAGAATGCACCGTATGAAATCCCTGCTCGCCGTTCGCCATGTGCCCTTCGAGGATCTGGGCTGCCTCGAAGCGCCGTTCACCGAAGCCGGCTACGCCATTCGCTACGTGGATGCGCCGACCGCGGATTTCGCGCCGCTCGCGCAGGCGCACTGGGACTTGCTGGTGGTGTTGGGCGGGCCGATCGGCGTGTACGAACAGAAGGATTACCCGTTTCTGCGCGAGGAATTGCAGCTGCTCGAAACGCATCTCAAACGCCGCGCCCCGACCTTGGGGATTTGTCTCGGCAGCCAGCTCATTGCGCACGCCCTGGGCGCGCGCGTGCACAAAAGCCGCGTCGTGGAGCTTGGCTGGAAACCCTTGCAACTCACCGCGGCCGGTCAGGATTCCTCGCTGCGGCATTTCAGCGCGCCGGTGTTTCATTGGCACGGCGATACGTTTGAATTGCCGGCGGGAGCGCGCCTGCTCGCGTCCACGGAAAGCTGCCCGCATCAGGCGTTTTCCGTCGGCAGCACGCTGCTCGCGCTGCAATTCCATCCGGAAGTCAGCGCGCAGGGACTGGAACAATGGTACGTGGGACACACCGGGGAGTTGCGCGCCCTCGGCTTGCCGCTCGCCGGCTTGCGCCAGGAGGCCGTGCGATTTGCGCCGGGGCTGGCACAGCAGTCCGCGGAATTTCTGCGCGACTGGCTGGCGGCGGGTTGACGCTGTCTGCGTTTCAGTTCAGGGCCGGATCACGATTTCCGGCGTGATCTCGATCGTACTCTTGAGACTGTTGGCAATGAAGCAGGCGTGATGCGCCTGGTCCACCAGCCGGCGCACGCGCGCCGCGTCGGCAGCACCGCGCAACACGATGCGCGGCTTGAGCACGATGCGGGTGATGTGCACCGGCTTGTCGTCTTCCGGCATGAAACCTTCCGCGCGATCTTCGTATTCCACCACCTCGAGTCGTGCGCGCGCCGCGATGGCGAGGAACGAGAGCAGCTGGCAGGAGGCCGCGGCCATCAGCAGCAGTTGTTCCGGATTGAGCCGTTGCGGATCGCCGCGAAACGCCGGGTCCGAGGACAGGGACAGGGCTTGCGGCGCGGGCGGCGCACGCAGTTCATGGCTGCGGTCGTAGGCTTCGTAACCTGCGGCGGTGCTGCCGCGCCAGCTGCACACCGCCTGGTAATGATGCAGCGCGTGTTTCTCACTCATGCGGAGGCCTCCGGCGGCGGCGCGGGCCGCGCATCAATCCGAAATACCAGGAATAGGGCAGGCAGCGGCCGAGCCTGGCAAACAGCCAGAGCCGCCGCGGGAACACGATCTCGAATTTGCGTTTGCGGATGCCGCGGTACATGCGTTCAGCCGCAGCATCAACGTCCATCAGGAACGGCATGCGGAAGTGGTTCTCCTCGGTCATCGGCGTCTTGATGAAGCCCGGATTGCACACCGATATCCGGATGCCTTCCGGTTGGAGCGCAAAGCGCAGCGATTCCGCGAGTGAAATCAGCGCGGCTTTGGTGGGCGCGTAGGCTGCGCCGCCCGGCAGGCCGCGGTAGCCCGCGAGGCTCGCGGTAATCACGATGTGGCCGGCGTGGCGCGCCCGCATCGCGGGCAGCAGCGCATCGATGCCGTGCACGGCGCCGAGGTAATTCACGCGCATGTGCGCGGCGAAGATTTCGGCGTGCAGCTCGTCGAGCTTGAGAAAGCGCCCGAGGCCGGCGTTGAGCACTGCGAGCTGTATCGGTCCGAGTTGCTGTTCGATGCGGGTCACGGTCTGATGCAGCGCCGCGAGGTCGGTGACATCCAGCGGAAAGGGATGGACCCGGCCGCCCGCCAGACGCGCGGTCTCCTCCAGCATTTCGTGGCGCCGGCCCGATATCGCGACGCTCCAGCCGTCGCGCGCGAGGCGCAACGCGAGCGCCCGGCCGATGCCCGAGCCGCCGCCGGTAATCCAGGCTATGCGCTGCGCCGATTTCATGCCCTTGCCCCCGAAAACGAGGGCCGGATTCTACCCCGAACGCCGGCACGGGCGCGGCTTGCCGCCACCGGGAGCGTGCTATACCTTGTTCCGACCGCATCCCGCAATGCTGGCGAGAAATCCATGGACAAAATCTGGCTCAAGGAATATCCGCAAGGCGTGCCCGCTGAAATCAACCCGGATCAATACGCCTCGCTCAAGGCGATTTTCGACGAGAGCTGCCGGGTGTACGCGTCGCTGCCGGCGTATTCCAACCTCGGCACCATGCTGAGCTACGCCGAGCTCGAAAAACTCAGCCGCCAGTTCGGCGCCTATCTGCAAAAAACGGTGGGGCTCAGGAAGGGCGACCGCGTCGCCCTCATGATGCCGAACCTCTTGCAATATCCCGTGGCGCTGTTCGGCGTGTTGCGCAGCGGCATGGTGGCCGTGAACGTGAATCCGCTCTACACCGAGCGCGAACTCGAGCATCAGCTCAAGGATTCCGGCGCGCACACCATCGTGATCGTGGAGAATTTCGCCGCCACGCTGCAGGCCGCGCTGCCGAATGCGGACGTCCAGCATGTCGTGGTCACGGCCATCGGCGACCTGGCGCCGTTCCCGAAACGCGCGCTGGTCAATTTCGTGGTGCGCAAGGTGAAGAAGATGGTGCCGGCCTGGCGCATCGAGGGCGCCGTACCGTTCCGCACCGCACTCGCGCAGGGCGCACAACAATCCCTGGACGAGGTGGAAGTCACAGGCAAAGACATCGCCTTCCTGCAGTACACCGGCGGCACCACCGGCGTTGCCAAGGGCGCGGTGCTCACGCACCGCAACATGGTGGCGAACGTCCTGCAGGCCTCGGCGTGGCTCGGGCCGTATCTGACCAGGGGCAGTGAAGTTGTGATTACCGCCCTGCCGCTCTATCACATCTTTTCGCTCACCGCGAACTGCCTGGTTTTCATGAAAATCGGCGGCCACAACATTTTGATTACCAATCCGCGCGACATGCCGGGATTCGTGAAGGAACTTTCCAAGTGGAAATTCACCGCCATCACCGGCGTGAATACGCTGTTCAACGGCCTGCTGCACACCGCGGGATTCGACCAGCTGGATTTCTCCGGCGTCAAGATC
>DATEJV010000054.1:0-11663 GCA_035277745.1 Gammaproteobacteria bacterium
CTTGAGTTTTTCGTATGCGCGGGCACTGCAAACCCCGGCGTTGGAGGCTTGGAAAGGGCGGGCGGCTAACCTTGCCGCAAGCCAGAATGCCTTTTTGCGGCGCGCCCAGCTGAACAGCACGGCCTGCGCCGGTGCCTATACGACGCGCATGGAAAAAGCGGCCTGAAGACTGGTGGCGGGTTGGAGCGGGGTCCACGGCATGTATTTTGGACCGTTTTTTACCTACGACCCCTTGATTCCACGGCATAGACATAGGGCATTTGATTCAGCCCCTGCGGAAGTCTTAGACTAGACCGTCCAGTCCAATACTGGAAGTCTTGGGACACCCGGGCAGGAAGGGACCGGTTCATGGCGAACGCAGAACGTGACGACAACAATGCGGTGGAAATCACCGGCCTGCGCTACCGGGTCGGCGAAAAAGCCATCTTTGACCGGCTGAATATCAGTATTCAGCGCGGCAAGGTCACCGCCATCATGGGGCCCTCCGGAACCGGTAAGACCACGTTGCTGCGCATCATGACCGGTCAAGTGCTGGCGGACCGGGGTCGGGTGCTGGTGGAAGGCAAGAACATGGCGCGCCTTACCGGCGACGAACTCTACGAACTGCGCAAGCAGATGGGTTTCCTGTTCCAGAACGGTGCGCTGTTTACCGACAGCACGGTGTACGAGAACGTGGCCTTCCCGCTGCGTGAGCACACGCGCCTGCCGGAAAGCCTGATCCGCCACATCGTACTCATGAAATTGCAGGCGGTGGGTTTGCGGGGTGCCGCCGATCTGATGCCGGGGGAACTTTCCGGCGGCATGGCACGGCGTGTAGCCCTGGCGCGCGCCATCGCCATGGATCCCAAGATCATTTTTTACGATGAGCCGTTTGCGGGTCTCGATCCCATTTCCATGGGCGTGATTGTGCGTCTCATTCGACGCCTGAACGACAGCCTGGCACTGACCAGCATCATCGTGTCGCACGATGTGGACGAGGTGAGCACGGTATCCGACCAGAGTTACCTGATTTCCAACGGCAAGGTGGTTGCGTATGGCACGCCGCGGGAACTGGAGCAGAACAAGTCCGCTTGGGTGCGGCAGTTCATGAAGGGCTTGGCGGATGGACCGGTGCCGTTTCACTACCCGGCACCGGATTATGCCGCGCAACTGCTCGGCGAGGAGCGCAACTAATGGCTCTGCTTCGCGAGCTGTATTACATCTTGCTGGGTTTCCTGCAGGGGCTGGGTGCCTGCTGGTTGTTCCTGTTCCGCATCCTGCGCTACACGCCCGCGGCATTGCTGCGCTGGCGCATCATCTGGCAGCAGATCTATTCGGTCGGCGCCATGTCACTGGTGCTCATCATGGTGTCCGGGTTTTTCGTCGGCATGGTGATGGGCCTGCAGGGTTACAACACCCTGTCGAAGTTCGCCGCGACCTCGGCACTCGGTACGCTGGTGGCGCTGTCGCTGCTGCGCGAGCTGGCGCCGGTGGTGACCGCGCTGCTGTTCGCGGGGCGCGCGGGCACCGCGCTCACCTCCGAAATAGGCCTGATGCGCGCCACCGAGCAGATCGCCGGCATGGAAATGATGGCGGTTGATCCGGTGCGGCGCGTAGTCGTGCCGCGCTTCCTGGCGGGCGCCGTGTCCGTGCCCCTGCTGACCATGATTTTCAGCGCCGTCGGCATTCTCGGCGGCTTCGTTATCGGCGTGTCCTTCATGGGCGTGGACTCGGGCGCGTTCTGGTCGCAGATGCGCGTCAACGTGGACGTCTGGGACGACGTCGTCGGCGGGTTCATCAAGAGCATCGTGTTCGGCGGCGCATGCAGCCTGCTGGCGGTGTACGAGGGTTACTATTCGCATCCCACCGCCGAGGGCGTGAGCCGGGCGACCACGCGCACGGTGGTCAACAGCGCGCTGGCGGTGCTGGTCCTGGATTATCTGCTCACGGCATTCATGATTCACGGAGTTTAACCATGCGGCAAACGCGCAGTATCGAAATCAGCACGGGCCTGTTCATCATCCTGGGCTTTTGTGCATTGTTTTTTCTGGCCACCCAGACCACCAACATCAAGGCCTATGGAGACACCGGCGGTTACGAGGTGACTGCGACCTTCACGAACGTCGGTGGACTCAAGGTACGCGCGCCGGTGACCATGGCGGGTGTCGACGTGGGCCGAGTAACCGCGATCCGGCTGGATCCGCGGACCTTCAACGCATTGGTCACCATGCGCATCGGCAGCAAGTTCAATGAGATTCCCGACGATTCCACGGCCGCCATACTCACTTCCGGCCTGCTGGGCGAGCAGTACATCGGCCTGAGTCCCGGCGGCGCGGAAACCTTTCTCAAGAACGGCAGTAAAATACAGTTCACGCAGCCGGCCATCATCCTGGAAAACCTGATCGGCCAGTTCCTGTTCAACAAGGCTGCGTCAGGAGGCAAACCATGATGCGTGTAACCCGTCTCGGTGTATGCATTCTGGCTCTGAGCCTGTGCCTTCCGGCCATGGCGCAGGCGGCGACACCCGGTGCTGCGGCGATGCCGCCGCCCGATCAGGTCGTAGAGCAAACCGCCCAGGCAATCCTCACGCAAGTCAACAACAACCATGTTGAGTTTGCGCGGGATCCCGAGAAACTCTATGCCATGGTGGGCAAGGTGTTGTTGCCGCATTTCGACTTTGATTATGCATCGCGGCTGGTGCTGGGACTGTATTGGCGCTCGGCCACGCCTGCGCAGCGCAAGGCCTTCGAGGATGCCTTTTACCGCTTTCTGGTGAACAGCTACGCAAATGGATTGCTGCACGGAAACTATTCGGCACGCAACCTCAAAGTGGACCCGTGGCGCGGCAGTGCCGACGATACCCGCGCCATGGTGCGCACGCAGGTATTGCGCCCGAACGCTCCACCCGTGCAGGTGGATTACGCCATGGTGCGCACCCCGCAGGGCTGGAAGGCATTTGACGTGAGTATCGAGGGCGTTTCCTATGTGCTCAATTATCGCAACCAGTTCGCTCCCGAGATCGCGCAGAAGGGCCTGGACGCCTTGATTGCGCGTTTACGGGCCGAAGCCGCGAAGCCTCCTGCCAAGACCGGCGGTTCCTGATGGCCGCAGCGGTGAAGTTCGAAGACTTAGGCGGCGGCCGGTTTCGGGTGGAAGGACGGCTGGGCTTCGACACGGCCGCATCGGCGCTGGACGCCAGTCAACAATTGTTCAGCGACTATCATGCGCTCAAGCTAGACCTGTCGGGAGTGACCGCCGCCGACAGCGCCGGGGTCGCGCTGTTGATTGAATGGGTAAGCCGCGCACGCCGCAGCAAGTGCATGCTGAACTTTTTGCAGGTACCGGAACAGGTCATGGCGATTGCGCGCATCAGTGACGTGGAAAGCATGTTGCCCGTGGCGGTCTGAAATCGCGCGCAGAACGCGCGTGCACCGGCAGGATTCACCCGCCATTTTTGTTTATCGGATCTGACAGTGCGGACGAAGCCGGCAGCTTGGCGGTCGGCTCCTGGGTGCCGGCCGCGGGCGGTGCACTTATGGTGCCAGCGGCGGGGGCGCTGCCTTGGCCGGAGTCATCCGGAGGCAGATCCGGATAGTCGGGAAACTGGGCGGGCGGATTGCCGTTATACAGTTGGAAGCGCCGATGCTGGGTCCACGCGTCGCGCACGAAGCTGTAGGGATCAAAGGCGTTGTCGAGCGTGCTGTCGAGATCCAGCAGCCCCGCACGCGTGTCGATGGCGTTGGTGAGCGTGCCGGCATTGCGGTAACGCGCTTGCATGTTGTTGGTGAGCGGGTTGGCGTGGTAATCGGGATACAGGCTCAAACCGTCGCGCAGGTCGCTCGGCCCGAGAAACGGAATCACCACATACGGCCCTGCCGGCACTCCCCAATGCGCCAGGGTTTCGCCCAGGTCCGCATCGTGTTGCGGTAGATCCATGTGTTTGGCGATGTCAAACCAGCCCGCCAGGCCCACGGTGGAGTTGACCACGAAGCGCGCGCTGTCCTTGAAGGTCTGGCCGATCCGACCTTGCAGCAAGTCATTGAGAATGGTGACGGGCTCACCCAGATTGCTCAGGAAATTGTGGATGCCGTTGCGCGTCGGCAGCGGTACCGCGCGCACGTATTGCCTGGCAACCGGCCGGGCCACGGCCTTGTCGAGCTTGTCGTTGAACGCGTAGGTGACGCGGTTGAGCTTCTCCCAGGGATCCTTGACCTGCGTGGTGTAGTCCGGGGGCGTCGAGGCACAGGCCGCGAGCAGCACCAGCGCTGCAGCGAGGCACAGCCGTGGGCCCAGCCGCCTGCGGCGGTAACAGCTCTGGTGCATGGATACTCCGGCCAAACGGTGCCGGCGCCTATCCTAACAGCTCGGCACGCCCGGGCCAGCGCTCAGGAGCCCGGAGCGTTGGGGTTATTGCCGGGTTTGAGCGACTGGCGGTTGGCCTTCGCCCACGCCTGCAGGCGTTCCAATCGCGCCTGATAGCGTTGGCGCTGCATGCCGTCTATACCGGGTGTGGCCAATGCGATGTGCAGCTGGTCGGCGGCGGCGGCCGGCAGGCCGGTGGTGTAATAGTACTCGGACATGTAGTAATGCGATTCGGCGCTGTTGCCGGCATGCTCGTAAGCCTTGGCGAGCATGCGCAACACGTCGGGTTTGTTGTTGGTCTGCACCGACAGCGAAATCAGCAGGTTGATGGCGTTGCGTGGTTGATTGGCTTCGATAAGGTCGCGCGCATAGCTGAGCGTCAGCGGCAGGCTGTCGGGGAACAGCTCCATGGCCCGCTGGTAAGTGGCCTTGGCCGCCGCCAAATCGCCCGCGGCCATCTGCGCGTCCGCCAGGCCGATGCGGAAGGCCACCACGTCGTCGTATTTGTCACACAGCTGCTGCATCAGTTTGACCGCCTCGGCACCGCGATTGATGCGGGAATCGGTCAGCGCCAGACCATAACGGGCTGCATCCTGATCCCATCCATGGCGGCTGCCAATGGCACCGGTGAAAAAGGCCACCAAGGTTTCCGGATCATTGCTTTCCAGGACGCGCACGCGTGCTTTCATGATGGCGTAGCTGCGGCTGTTGGGGCGCGGCGGCACGTGCAGATCTTCGGCGCGCTCCATGAGATACGCCATGCGCGTCGCGTCCTGCGGGTGATCGAGCAGGAATTCGGGAATGTAGTCGTAGCCGTTGAGCGCCGAACTGCGCATCATTTTCTGGAAAAATTCGATCAACCCCTGGGGCGGGAATCCCGCGCGCGCCAGGGTCTGAATGCCCACGCGGTCAGCCTCTTCTTCCTGCGCGCGCGTGAAGGTGATCTGGTGCTGGATAATCGCGCCCTGGGCGGTCGCCATCGCCCCGTAGGCGACATCCGGGTCACCGGAATTGGCTGCCACCAGAATCGCACCCAGCAGGGTGGCGATGTTGAGCAGGCTGCGGTTGCTCTGATCTTCCGCAGTGCGCGCGATGTGCCGCTGGGTCACGTGGCTGGTTTCATGGGCCATGATACCCGCCAGCTCGTCTTCATTGTCAGTGGCCAGAATCAATCCGCTGTTCACGCCGATGAAACCACCGGGCAAGGTCAACGCATTGATCTCGGGATCGTTGATCACGAAGTATTCGAAGTGCAGCGTGGGATCGTCGCTGTGCGAGGACAGTTGGTGACCGAGGTTGTCGATGTATTCGTGTACCAGCGGATCATCCAGAATCGCGCCTTCGCCGCGTGCCTGGTTCATGATCTCCACACCAATCTGGTATTCCTGCTGCGGCGACAGCACGTTGGCGCCGGCCATCCCAATCTGCGGGAGGTTGAAGTCGCTGCGCGATTCGGTGCTCGCCCAGGACCTTGCGGCCGAGCTCGCACTGCCAGGCGACGGAGTGGATGGTGCGGCTGGTTGCGGACTGGGTAATGTCCGCGGGCCGGGTCCGGCGTAGGCAGGGCGGCTGGTCACAAGAATCGGGAATGCGACGATGGCCGTCGTCAGGAATGTCACAGTGAAAAATTTGCGCATGCGGTGATGGCAAGCTGCCCGCCACCGGCGGGCCTGATACAGTCAACTCCATTATGGCATGGCGGTTGACGCAGAGCCGCCGAGATTTTGCCGGACAACAAATTCGACCGCGGCGGCCCGGAAAGGTGCCGGCCGCGGCCAGCCCGGCCCCACAGACGGGAGTCGGGCGGCGGGGAAGGCGGGTCTCAGAATTTGTAAATGTATTGGATGCCGAGAATGTCGGCGTCGCCCTTGAACTGGCCGCTGATATAGTCACCGCTGCTGCCATTCAACTGGCTGAAGGGGATGTGGCTGCTGATGAACAAGTGCGCGTAACCGATATCCCACTGGCTGTGGTCCGAAACCTTCCAGCTGGCGCCGACGGCTACCCATTTGCGGTCGGTATCCGGCAGGCGCGCAGTGCGGCTGGCATAGACCGAATTGTTGCAGGTGGCGAATGCCGGCGGCGTGGCGGTATTGCACGGTGCACTCGGATTGGGTACCGGTGATTTGTCGAGCGCCACGCCACCGCGGAAAGTCCACTGGTCATTGAACTGATAGTTGGCTCCCACCGCGAAGCGATTGCTGTTGCTCAGGCCCTCCTGTACGGTGGTGGACGGCATGTTCGGGTCGGAGAAGTTGATAGTCAGATTCTGGAAGCTGCTCCAGCCGGTATAACTCCAGTCGGCCATCAACGACCACTTGGCATCAAGCTGCTGATACAGGCTCAACGATACGATTTGCGGCGTAGTGAACTGGGCGCTGATTCCCTGGTTCTGGAACAGGCCCTGGCTGGAAAACAACGCCGGCACGTTGGTGAAACTGGCGCTGCCCGTGAGGTTGTGTTTGACGCGCGAGCGGTAGGCAAAGCCCACGCGCGTGGTGTCATCCTGCCACAACACGCCGAAGTTGAAGCCGACATGTGTGTTGCTCGCGGTACCCTGGAAAAACCCGTCATGTCCCTGCGGTACCAAGCCCATGGCGGTGCAGTTCACCGGGTTGACCTGGGAGAAACACACGGCGCCGAAGTCCACGTCATTGGTGAGTTTCACGTCCATTTTCTGAACATCCACCCCGAAACCCGCCGACCAGTTGTCGTTGAATTTGTACGCCAGGGTGGGATTCAGATTGAACACCATGACCGAGGTGTAAATCGCCTGATAGCGGAAAATCGAATTGGCCTGGTAACTGGTCGCCAGGCCGAAAGGTACGCCGAAACCGATGCCGAACGCCAGCTTGTCGTTGATCGGCGTTGAGTAATAGATGAAAGGCACTGCCCCGAGCTTGCCGGGATTGCCGCCGTTGTTGCCGGAGAGCGGCTGACCGCTGGCGTCCACCGCGGTGGTGGGCGTGAAGTTGAAGCCCACGCGGATCAGGCTCAGGCCGGTATCCAGCTCCGGAGTATTGAGGCGTGTCAGGCCCGCAGGGTTGTACCAGATCGTGGAGGCATCGCCGGCATAGGCGGCGCCGGCGGCATGCGCGCTGCCCAGGCTGGTGACACTTTGTTCGGTCAATTGAAAGTTGGAAGCTTGGGCCAGACCCGGCAGCGAAGCGGCGATGGTGATTGCGCATGCAGTCAAAATCCATTTGTAAACCGGCTGGCTTTTCATCGGCGGCTCCTCGTGAGGTAAGGCGATTCGTATCGCAAGATTTAAGCACAAGGCCGCTGGCTTGTCAGTACCCGCGGCCGGAAACGCGGCTTACAGAATCTCGGAGGCATAGTCGGCGAGCCGTGAGCGCTCGCCCCGCAACAACGTGATGTGGCCGGAATGCGGCCAATCCTTGAAGCGATCCACCACGAAGGTCAGGCCGGAGGTGGTTTCGGTCAGATACGGCGTGTCAATCTGGGAAATATTGCCGATGCATACCATCTTGGTGCCCGGGCCGGCGCGGGTCACGAGGGCTTTTAACTGCTTGGGCGTGAGATTCTGGGCCTCATCCACGATGATGTAACGGTTCAGGAACGTGCGCCCGCGCATGAAGTTCATGGAACGGATCTTGATGCGGTTGCGCAATAAATCGCCAGTGGCCGCACGTCCCCATTCGCCGCCTTCGCCGTTGGACTGCGTGAGCACTTCGAGGTTGTCCATGAGCGCGCCCATCCAGGGAGTCATTTTTTCTTCTTCGGTGCCGGGCAGGAAGCCGATGTCCTCGCCGAGCGGCACGGTGACGCGCGTCATGATGATCTCGCGGTAGCGGTTCTGTTCCAGCGTCTGCGCCAGCCCCGCGGCCAGGGCCAGCAGCGTCTTGCCGGTGCCGGCGGCGCCCAGCAGCGTCACGAAATCCACGTCCGGTTTGAGCAGCAGGTTAAGCGCGAAGTTCTGTTCACGGTTGCGCGCATTGATGCCCCACACGGTATGGCGGACACCGCGATAATCCCGCGCCAATTCGAGGAGCGCGCCGCGCGGGTCCAGCCCGCGCACCATGGCCTCGAAGTTGTCGGCCTCGCTGTAGAGGAATTCATTGGGGTGCCAGGCGCGCACCTGCGGACCCTGGATGCGGTAAAAGGTATGGCCCTCCTGTTGCCAGGATTCCATGTTGGTGCTGTGCTCATCCCAGAAATTCTGGGGTAGTTCGCGCACGCCGCTGAACAGCAGGTCCAGATCGTCGAGCGCCTTGTCGTTGTAATAGTCCTCCGCGTGGATGCCGAGCACCGCCGCCTTGATGCGCAGGTTGATGTCCTTGGACACCAGGATTACGCGCCGTTCTGGGTGTTTGTGTTGCAATGCGAGCGTGGTGCCGAGGATGTGGTTGTCCGCGGTGTTGCCCGGCAGGGTTTCCGGGAGCAAGGTGGGCAGGAGTTCGGTCTGGAAGAACAATCGGCCCGTGGCCGCCGCGGGTTCGTTTACCGCCGCGGCACCGGCATCGCGGTGCAATCCGGGAATCGGCAGGCCGCGGTCAATCTGCGGCTTGCCGACAGCGTGCATCATTTCATCCAGAAAGCGGCTCACCTGGCGCACGTTGCGCGCGGCCTCGGACACGCCTTTCTTCCCGGCGTCCAGCTCTTCGAGCACCACCATGGGCAGGTAAATATCGTGCTCCTGAAACCGGAAAATGCAGCTCGGGTCGTGCATCAGCACATTGGTGTCGAGCACGTAAAGCCGCCGCGCGGCTGTGCCCTGCTGTATGCGTGCAGGAGTATCAGCCGAGCGCCTTGACGGCATCCAGAACCTCGTGTGCGTGTCCCTTGACCCTGACTTTGCGCCATGCGCGGCGCAATACGCCGTGGGCATCAATCAAAAAGGTGCTGCGTTCGATGCCCATGAACTTGCGGCCATACAGGCTCTTTTGCTTGAAGACGCCGAACTGCTTGCAGATCTTCTGGTCCGCGTCACTCAACAGGTCGAATTTCAAGCGGTACTTCTGCCGGAATTTGTCGTGCGATTGCAGGCTGTCGCAGGACACGCCGACTATCAGCGTGTTGCGCCTTTTGAACTTTGTCTGATGGTCGCGAAAATCCTGGGCTTCCAGCGAGCAGCCGCTGGTGTTGTCCTTGGGATAGAAATACAGCACCAGGTTATGGCCCTGAAATTGCGACAGACTCAGCTGTTTGTCGCCGGCAGCGGGCAGCGTAAAGTCGGGCACCGGCTTGTTGAGCAGAACTTCACGCATGGATCAGTCCGGGTATGAGCATGCCTTCATCCCTTGATGGGTTCGAGGATGGCGTCGAGATTCAAGCGATCGCAAAAATCCATGAATTCGTCGCGCAGCGTGCCGATGTGCAGGTCGGCGGGAATATTCACCGCCATCTGCACCGCAAACATCGGTGCTCCGGTATGCTCCGCCACGTAAGTGCGCGTTGCCAGGTCGGCCACGCCGATGTCGCGTTCCGCAAAAAAATGCGCGAGATTGAAAACAATGCCGGGCTGATCCAGGCAGACTGCGTCAATCGCGTACGGGATGAGGTCGTGGCGCGGCGCGCATTCTTCCGTGCGGCGTGCGGCTATGGTCAACTGCGGGTGCTTTCCGAGTTTCGGGAGTTGGTCTTCCAGTTTTGTCAGCGTGTTCCAGTTACCGGACACCAGCAGCAACATGCTGAACTCGCTGCCCAGCACGGTCATGCGGCTTTCCGCGATATTGCAGCCACAGGCCTGCACGGCACGTGCAATGTCATGGAGGACATCGGGGCGGTTTTCCGCGAGTACCGATACCGCCAGGAATTGTTTCGTGCGGACGCGCGGCGAACGCTCCGGCTTGGGATGCACGCGGCGCAGTGTACCGGGTTTGCCGTCTGGCGCAACCGCACGCAGCTTGAGCGTAACGCGGGAAAGCCGGTAACATAGGCTTTTCCGCGGTGTGCGGCATGTTTCACGGCAGCCTGGTGGCGCTCATCACACCCATGGCCGACGACGGCCGGGTGGACTATGACGCGCTCGAAGAGCTCGTCCGCTGGCACCTGAGCGAGGGCACGGATGGCATCGTGGTGGTCGGTACCACCGGCGAAGCCGCCACGCTGGAATCGGCCGAGCAGATGCAGGTGGTGGATTGCTGCTTGCACGCGGCCGGCGGCCGGGTTCCGGTGATTGCCGGCATCAGTTCCAACTCCACGGCGCGCGCCACGGCCCTCGCGTGCCTTGCGCAGACGCGCGGTGTCGCCGCCGGTCTCGTGGTGGTGCCGTACTACAACAAGCCGACCCAGGAAGGTTTGTATCGGCACTTCCGTGCGATTGCGGAAGCGGTATCGCTGCCCATCATTCTTTACAACGTGCCAAGCCGCACGGTTGCGGATCTGCTGCCCGAAACTGTGGCGCGCTTGGCGGCGATTCCGAACATCATCGGCATCAAAGAGGCCACCGGCAAGCTGGAGCGCCTCGAGGAGATGCGCAGGCTTTGCGGCCGGGAATTTCTGCTGTTGAGCGGGGACGACGCCACGGCCATGGAATTCATGCTGCGCGGAGGCCGCGGCGTGATTTCGGTGACCGCCAACGTGGCTCCCAAGCTGATGCATGCTCTATGCACCGCAGCCTGCAATGCTGAGCGTAGCAAGGCCGAGATACTCAACCAGCGCCTGGATACACTGCACCGACAATTATTCGTGGAAAGCAATCCCATCCCGGTAAAATGGGCCTTGGCGCAAATGGGCCGTGCGCCTGCCGGCATTCGTTTGCCGCTTACGCCCTTGGCACCGGCCCACCACGCGGCCATGCTTGAGGCGTTGCACTCGGTGGGCGCGCTGTAGTTCGATATCCGCATTACCCTGGACGACAAAATCATGTACAGAGTTTTTACTGGCGTATCCCTGCTGCTGACGATGATCGTGGCCGGCTGCAGCAGCCTGGGTTGCGGCGATCCGCATCCCTACATCAACAGCCCCAGCCGGTCAGCGCTCAAGGCTCCCGAAGGATTGACCATCCCCACACCGGATCCGGCCTATGTCGTCGGCAGTGTCACGCCCGTGACTGGCAAGCATCCGGATCGTGATGCCAAGGGTGTGTGCCTGATCTATCCGCCGCAAGTCGTGCCGACCGGGAACACCGCCAAACCCGCAGCGCCAAAGGCACCGGCTGTACTCAAGAATGCATCGCCGCAGGGCGTACCGGCTCCAGCAAGACCGGCGAATCCTGACCACACACCTGCACCTGCCGCGGGTACCGCAGCCGGACTCGGGCAATTGCTTGCGGTCGCTGGTCGTATCCAGTAGCCTGCCGCGCCTTTTTACACTTGCGCGAGCCGGATAATCCGTTGTGGCGGGCGCGTGTGAGGCTG
>DATEJV010000055.1:0-4155 GCA_035277745.1 Gammaproteobacteria bacterium
TAAAAATCGGCTCGGCATCGTCATGTACTGCCTTGTACACTCCGGTGCCTCGCCGATTTTTGCCTAGCCATAGAACAAAATTGCTCATTTTTAGCTGGTTCCCTGTAGCTTAAAATTTCAAATCAGGCGGATACACCGGGAGCTTCCGGCACAGCGCCAGTACCTGATCCTTGACGCGCGCGATGGTCTTCTGATTGCCGAGATCGTCGAGGATGTCCGCCATCCAGCCCGCGAGTTCGCGGATCTCGCCTTCCTTCAGGCCGCGGGTGGTGGCCGCGGGCGTGCCGATGCGCAGGCCCGAGGTCACCATCGGCGGGCGCGGGTCATTGGGCACGGCGTTCTTGTTGACGGTGATATTCGCCTGGTGCAGCGCCGCGTCCGCATCCTTGCCGGTGATGTTGCGGGAAATCAGGTCCATGAGGAACAGGTGATCGTCGGTGCCGCCGGAGACGATGTTGTAGCCGCGTCGGATGAAAGCCTCGGCCATGGCACGCGCGTTGTCCAGGATCTGCTGCTGGTACACCTTGAACTCCGGCTGCAGCGCTTCGAGCAGCGCCACCGCCTTGGCGGCGATCACGTGCATCAGCGGCCCGCCCTGGGTGCCGGGAAACACCAGCGAGTTGAGTTTCTTTTCGATTTCAGGATTGGCTTTTGCCAGAATCAGGCCGCCGCGCGGGCCGCGCAGGGTCTTGTGCGTGGTGGTGGTGGTCACGTCCGCGACGTTGACCGGATCGGGATACAGGCCGGCGGCCACCAGTCCCGCCACGTGCGCCATGTCCACCACCAGATACGCGCCCACGCTGTCGGCGATCTCGCGGAATTTCCGCCAATCAATGCGGCGCGAGTACGCCGAGAATCCCGCCACGATCACCTTGGGCCGGTGTTCCTCGGCGAGCGTGCGCACCTGACCGTAGTCGAGCAGGCCGGTGGCCGTGTCCACGCCGTACTGGTGCACGTTGAAATGCTTGCCGGAAAAATTCACCTTGGCACCGTGCGTGAGATGCCCGCCGTGAGCGAGCGCCATGCCGAGCATGCTGTCGCCCGGCTGCATGAGCGCGTAATACACCGCGGCGTTGGCCTGCGAACCGGAATGCGGCTGCACGTTGGCGTAGGCGGCGTTGAACAGTTTCCTGGCGCGCTCGATGGCGAGCCGCTCCGCCACGTCCACGAACTCGCAGCCGCCGTAATAGCGTTTGCCGGGATAGCCCTCGGCGTATTTATTGGTGAGCACCGAGCCCTGCGCCGCCAGCACCCGCGGGCTCACGTAATTCTCAGACGCGATGAGTTCGACGTTTTCTTCCTGACGGCGGCGTTCCGCGCACAACGCGTCGTAGAGTTCACCGTCGAACCCCTGAATGGTCATGGACTGGCTGAACATGGAATGCTCCGGCGGGCGTTATTTTCGGCCGCTCATTGTACCTTAGGCACCACAGCGCTCAGGCGCCGAGAAAGGCTCCGACCACACCACTCCAGGCCTGCGCCAGATTGCGCCGGTTGTATCCGCCGCCACCCAAACCGACGATGCGCCCGGCGCAAAACTCGTTGGCAAGTGCACACAACTGCGCCGCGGCGTATGCGTGCGCCGCCGCTGTGTAACGCAAATGCGTGATTGGATCTCCCCGGATGCTGTCCGCACCGCACTGGAACAGGATGAACTCGGGCTGGCCCCGGCACACATATTCTTCCACGCCTGTCCAGGCCGAGCGGAAGGCCGCATCGTCGGCACCGGGCGGCATCGGTATGTTGAGCTTGGTGCCGCGCGCGGCACCCTTGCCGGTCTCTTCGCTGCCACCGGTGCCGGGATACAGAAACCGGCCGTCTTCGTGCAGATCCACGAACAGCAGATCGGCATCGTCTTCGAAGGCGTAGAACACGCCGTCGCCGTGATGCGCGTCAATGTCCACGTAAGCAATGCGTTTCAGGCCATGCACGCGGCGCAGGTGCTCGATGGCCACGCCGATGTCGTTGAGCACGCAGAAACCCGCGGCATGCTTGCGGCCGGCATGGTGCAGTCCCGCGATCGGCACGAACGCGTGCCGCCACGTGCCGCGCATCACGCCGTCCACCGCGTTGAGCGTGGCGCCCACCACCCATTCGGCCGCCTCCAGAATGTGCGGGGCCGCGGGCGTATCACCGTCATCCAGAAAGCCTTCGCCCGCCGCGCATTTTTCATGCACGTAATCGAGGTAGCGTGCATCGTGAAAGGTCTCGAGTTCCGCACGGCTCGCGGCACGCGCCGCGATCGGTTGTACGCGCGTATCCAGAGCGCGTTCCCGCATTTCATCCCAGAAAGCCGCAAAGCGGTCCGCACCGAAGGGATGGCCGTCACCGAAGCCATAGCGCGCCTGTGCCGGATCGCTGCACACCCCGACGGACTGGGCGGATTTTGCGCTCATGCAAGGCTCCCGGCGGACCGGCGAAAGACGATGATATTATGACAGCCCGCGCCGCGACCTACGTATCGCATGCAAGCACGGACAGAATCGCAACTACTTCCGGTCGGTTGGCGCGAATGGGCGGCATTGCCGGAACTCGACATTGCGCGCATCAAGGCCAAGATTGACACCGGCGCGCGCACCTCGGCGCTGCACACCTTCACGTTGGAACTGCTGCAGCGCAACGGTCAGCCCTGGGTGCGCTTCGGCGTGCATCCGCTGCAGCGCCGCACGCGGCCCGAGATTTACTGTGAAGCGCCGGTCACCGACGAGCGCTGGGTCACGGATTCCGGCGGTCACCGCGAACTTCGGCCGGTGATCGTGACGCCGATACGCATCGGGTCGGTTACCTGGCCGGTGGAACTCACGCTCACGCGCCGCGACAGCCTGCGCTTCCGCCTGCTCATCGGCCGCAGCGCGATGCGCGCGCGGCTCACGGTGGATCCGGCCGCCTCCTATATGACCGGAAAGCAGCGTCTGCGTTCCACGACCTGAGCAAATCATCATGAAGCCCACGAAAAAGAAACGCCTCAAGATCGCCGTGCTGTCACGCAACACGCGCCTGTATTCCACCAAGCGTCTGGTGGAAGCCGGCCTGAAGCGCGGTCACGACGTATACGTGATTGACCCGCTGCGCTGTTACATGAACATCGCGGCACACCGGCCGGAAATCCATTACAAGGGGCGAAAGCTCGAGGACTTCGACGCCATCATCCCACGCATCGGCCAATCCGTGACCTTCTACGCCACCGCGGTGTTGCGTCAGTTCGAAATGCTCGGGGTGTTTCCGCTCAACGAATCGCTGGCCATCGGCCGCGCGCGCGACAAGCTGCGTGCGCTGCAACTGCTGGCGCGCAAGGGCATCGGCATGCCGCTCACCGGGTTTGATGGTTGCAGGGTCGAGTTCCGTATCAGGCGAAACGCGCAGGTCTGTCAGAATCTGATGAAGGCGAGTTGGCGAAACGGTGTGCAGGTTCTCCGACTGTCCGACATCGGTCACCAGCATTTCCGCCATGCTTTTTCCCATCCAGTCGAGCGAGGTTTCCCCGGAAGCATTGCGGAGTGGCAGGATCGCCAGGGAAACCTGGGGTCCGGCGGTTGTGCCTGAGGATCGGAATTTGTCGCGGAACAGGAAGCCGACCACGGCAAGAATCAGTACGGCAACGACGATGCCAATCATCGGCCAGGGGAGAGTCCGCGCCCAAGGACCGACAGAAGCTTCGAATCCCAATGTTGCTGCAGCGCGCTTGCCTTGCCAGGCTTCAAGATCCGCCAATAACTCGGTTGTGTTCTGGTAGCGCTGTTTGGGATCGCGCTCCATGCACTTCGCAACAATATTAGCGAGGGAAGCCGGAATCGTCCGATCGTGTTGCGTGACCGGCACCGCACGTTCCTGCGTGCGCCTGATGAGGCTGGCGAGTGCGCTATCGGCAGCGAACGGCATCTTTCCCGTCAGCAACTCGTAGAAGATCAGGCCGAGTGTGAAAAGGTCGGAGCGGTGATCGAGAGCACTGCCCAAGGCCTGCTCCGGCGACATGTATTCCATTGTCCCGACGAGCGCCCCCGTCTGGGTCATTCCACTTGATTCGACCAATCTCGCCAGGCCAAAGTCCATCACCACGACGCGGCCTAGCTTGTCGCGCATGATGTTCTGCGGTTTCAGGTCGCGGTGGATCACGCCCACAGCGTGGACGGCTTCGAGAGCGCGGCAGACCTGCAA
>DATEJV010000056.1:0-8907 GCA_035277745.1 Gammaproteobacteria bacterium
GCCGATGCCGCGTTGCACGCAGCCCTCGATCAGGCGGCGTGCCGCGGTGAGGCCCGCGCGATGACCGGCCTGGCGCGGCAGCAAACGCCGCTGTGCCCAGCGGCCATTGCCATCCATGATGACGGCAATGTGGCGCGGCAGACTGAAGCCTTCATTTTTGGTCATGCGGTGGATTCCGGCGCGCTGCCCCGCGCCCCAGACAAGCCTCAGACTTCCAGCAGCTCGGTTTCCTTGGCGGCCAGAATCTTGTCTATGCCTGCGATGTGCCGGTCAGTCAGCTTCTGAACGTCATCCTGGGTGCGACGCTCCTGATCCTCGGTGACTTTCCGGTCCTTGAGTGCGGCCTTGAGTTCCGTGTTGGCGTCGCGGCGTGCGTTGCGGATGGCCACACGCGCGCCTTCGGCTTCCTGCCGCGCGAGCTTGATGATCTCGCGGCGCCGTTCTTCGGTGAGCTGCGGCATGGGCACGCGAATCACGTTGCCGGCCGTCGCCGGTGTCAATCCGAGATCCGAGGTCATAATGGCCTTCTCGATCACCGGGATCATCTGCTTTTCCCAGGGCGTGATGCTGAGCGTGCGTGCGTCTGAAGCGCTGACGTTGGCCACCTGATTGAGCGGGACTTCCGATCCGTAGTAGGCCACGCGGATGTGATCCAGCAGACTTGTATGCGCACGGCCGGTGCGCAGCCGGGCAAGCACGTCCTTGAGCGTGTCCACGGCCTTCTGCATGCGGGCATCCGCACGCTTTTTCAGGTCATCGGTCATGTTGAACCTCCGTTATCCACCAGGGTACCCACGTCGCGGGCGCCCTGCACGATGCGCATCAGGTCGCCGGCCCGGGCGAGATCAAAGATTCTCAGCGGCACATTGTTGTCACGGCACAAGACGATGGCGGTGGCATCCATGACCGCGAGCTTGTCGGCCAGTACCCGGTCATAGGTGATGTGCGCAAAGCGTTGCGCCTGGGGATGCTGCTTGGGATCGGCGGCATACACGCCGTCCACCTTGGTGGCCTTGAGCAGCAGATCGCATCCGGTCTCGATGGCGCGCAGTGCCGCGGCCGTATCGGTGGTAAAGAACGGATTGCCGGTGCCGGCGGCAAAAATGCATACCCGTCCCTTTTCCAGATGGCGCACCGCGCGCCGGCGGATGTAATCCTCGCACACCTCGTTGACGCTCAGCCCGGACATGACGCGCACGTACACGCCCAGACGCTCGAGCGCGTCCTGCATGGCGAGGGCATTCATGATGGTGGCCAGCATGCCCATGTGGTCCGCGGTGACGCGGTCCATGCCGGCGCGCGCCAGCCCGGCGCCACGGAAGATATTGCCGCCGCCGATGACCATGCCGACCTGCACGCCGAGATCGCGCACCTTGCGCACTTCTTCGGCCAATTGCTTGATGACCGCAGGATCGACGCCGTAGTCGGCGCTGCCCATGAGAGCTTCGCCACTCAGTTTGAGGAGTATGCGCCGATAGGCCGGAGCCGGGTTCGCCATTGATCCGCCGCCATGCCAGGGATATGCAGAGCCCCGCAACGCGGGGCTCCCGCAGGGATTGTACCGTAAACCGTCGTCAGCCGCGCTGCGGCCGCGGCGCAACTCAGGCGGTTTTTGCAGCCTGGGCTTTGACCTCGGCGGCGAAGTCTTCCTGTTTCTTTTCGATGCCCTCGCCCACTTCGAAGCGCGCGAAACGCAACGCCTTGGCGCCATGGCGCGCCAGCAGCTTGTCCACCGTGATATCCGGTTCCTTGACGAACGGCTGGCCCAGCAAGGTGATTTCCGCAAGGTATTTCCTCAGCCGTCCCTCGATCATCTTTTCGACAATCGCTTCCGGCTTGCCGCTGTCGGCGGACTGGGCGCGGATGATTTCGCGCTCCTTGTCGAGCACTTCCGTCGGCACTTGTTCGGGCCTCACGCACAGCGGCCGGCTGGCGGCCACATGCATGGCGATGTCCCGGGCCAGGGTCGCATCGCCGCCCTGCAACTCCACGAGCACGCCGATGCGCGCAGCATGCAGATAACTGCCGAGCGTTGTGCTGCTCTTGAAGTACGTGCCACGCCGCACACTCACGTTCTCGCCGATCTTGGCGACCAGTTCGCGGCGTGCGGTATCCACGGTGGCGCCGCCCGCCAGCCGCAGCGTGCCGAGCGCGGCGAGATCCTGCGGTGTCTGCTCGAGCAGTGCTTGCGCCACTTGCGCGGCGAACGCCTTGAAGTCCTCGCCGTTGGCGACGAAATCAGTTTCGCAGTTCACCTCGACCATGCCGGCCGCGCCCTGCATCTGCGCAATCGCAATCCGGCCTTCGGCCGCAATCCGCCCGGCTTTCTTGTCGGCCTTGGCGAGTCCCGCCTTGCGCATGTGTTCGACGGCGCGTTCCAGATCGCCGCCGGTTTCGGCCAGCGCCTTCTTGCATTCCATCATGCCGGCGCCGGTGCGCTCGCGCAGTTCTTTGACCAGAGATGCGGAAATCGTCATGCAAAGTCCTGTAGTGAACGTGAGAGAGCCCGTACCGGTGGGGCGCAGACAGGTCGCGGGCCTATGCGCCGCCGTCTTCGGCCTTGTCCTTTTTGGCCACGCGCTTGTGGCTTGCGGCTTTTTTGGCCGGCGCCTTTTTGCGCACCACGGTTTTACGCGCCGGAGCCGCCTCGCCTGCGTCCGCGGGTGGCACCGGCGGCGCGACCGCGTCGGCTTGCACCGGTGCCGGGGCCTCCGGTTTTTCCACGGGTTTGCGCCGCGCTGCCGGCTTCTTGACGGTGGTCATCTTCACCGGTGCCCGGCGGCGGCCGCGGCCGCGTTTTGGATTGCCGTGCTCATCCAGCTCCACGAACTCATCTTCGTCGCTGCCCGCGAGTTGCGGCATGGATTCGCGCCCGGCGAGCACCGCATCCGCCACGCCTTCGGCGTACAGTTGGATGGCGCGAATCGCGTCGTCGTTGCCGGGAATCACGTAATCCACGCCGTCCGGCGCATTGTTGGTGTCCACGATGGCGACGATGGGAATACCCAGCTTGCGCGCCTCGCTGACCGCGATCTTCTCGTGGCCGACGTCAATCACGAACAACGCGTCCGGCAGGTTATTCATGTCCTTGATGCCGCCCAGGCTTTTTTCCAGTTTCTCCATCTCGCGGCGCAGGCGGATGACTTCCATTTTGCCCAGGCGTTCGAAAGTACCGTCCTCCGACTGCACATCGAGTTCATGCATGCGCTTGATGGACTGGCGCACGGTCTTGAAATTCGTCAGCGTGCCGCCCAGCCAGCGCTGGCTGACGTAGGGCATGGCGCAGCGCTGCGCCTGCGCGCTGATGGCCTCGCGCGCCGCACGTTTGGTGCCCACGAACAGCAGCGTGCCGCCGTCGGTCACCAGGCGCTTGACGAATTCCAGCGCTTCGCGATACAGCGGCAGGGTCTTTTCCAGATTGATGATGTGAATGCGGCTGCGCTCGCCGAAGATGTACGGCGCCATCTTCGGGTTCCAGTAACGCGTCTGATGGCCAAAATGCACGCCAGCTTCCAGCATCTGGCGCATGGACAGGTCGCCCATGGATATACTCCGTGCGGTTCGGAACCCGGGGGTTCCTGGGGTTATGCCTCCATACACCCCGGATCGCAACCCTGGTCCATGCGGACCGGAGGGCACCCCGCGAGCGGTATCGGTGTATGTGTGGGTTTAATGAAAGTCGCCGGCTTGCAGCCGGCGGTTTGCCAAAAAAGGCCGCGCTTTATACCATAAGCCGACTACAACGGCAACGCCGACCCGGACTTGCACAGCACGCCGGCGGCCCCATTTATCCAACCGAACTCTCATGCCCGTCACCATCAAATCCGCGGAAGAACAAGCCAAGATGCGCGTGGCCGGACGGCTCGCGGCCGAAGTACTGGATACGATCGCGTCCCATGTACAGCCGGGTGTGACCACCGAGGAACTCGACCGCGTGTGTCACGATTACATCGTCAACGTGCAGCATGCGATCCCGGCGAATGTCGGTTACCACGGCTTCCCCAAGACGCTGTGCACTTCGGTGAACCATGTCGTGTGCCACGGAATTCCGGGCGACCGCAAACTCAAGCACGGCGACATCCTCAACATCGACGTGACCGTCATCAAGGACGGCTTCCACGGCGACACCAGCAAGATGTACTACGTGGGCGAACCCTCGGTGGCGGCGCGCCGCCTGGTGCAGGTCACGCACGACGCCATGCTTACCGGCATCGACCTGGTCAAGCCCGGCGTACAGCTCGGCGACATCGGCCACGCCATCCAGCGCTACGCCGAGGAACACGGCTACTCGGTGGTGCGCGAGTACTGCGGCCATGGCATCGGCCGCGTGTATCACGAGGATCCGCAGGTGCTGCATTACGGCACGCCCGGCACCGGCCTGGAACTGCAGCCCGGCATGACCTTCACCATCGAGCCGATGGTGAATGCCGGCAAACGCCACGTGCGTCTGCTGCCCGACGGCTGGACCGTGGTAACCAAGGATCATTCGCTTTCGGCGCAGTGGGAACATACCCTGCTGGTCACCGCCTCCGGCCACGAAGTGCTGACCGCACGCGCCGGCGGTGAAATCTGACTGCGCGCTTGAACGCCACATCCGGTACCCATTCCACCGCCCGTCCAGCCACCGCGCGCCAACCGCCGCGACCCAAGCTTTCTCCCCCACTCGAGCCGCTGCGCGCGGCGCTGCAGGCTTGCGATCAAGACCTGCGTGAGCAATTCAGCGCCGCGGCTCCGGTTGAGCAGCTGGTACGCGCGCGCGCGCAAGCCGTGGATGAAGTGGTGCGGCGCGCCTTCAAGCTGCATTGGTCCACGGACGCGCCGGACCTGGCGCTTGTGGCCGTCGGCGGCTACGGCCGCAGCGAGCTGCATCCGTACTCCGACATCGATCTGCTGATCCTGTTGCGCCACGCGGATGGCGGACCCGAGCGTCGTGCCATCGGCGCATTCCTCGCCACGCTGTGGGATATCGGACTGCAGGCCAGCCACAGCGTACGCAGCGTGGCGGAATGTGTCGCGCAGGCGCGCGCCGATCTGAGCGTCGCCACCAACCTCATGGAAGCTCGGCATCTGGCCGGCGCCGCGGAGCTGTGCACACAACTGCAGCAGCGCATGCAGCCGCAGCAGATGTGGCCGGCACAGGAATTTTTTCTCGCCAAGCAGCGTGAACAGCAACTACGCCACACCAAGTATCACGATACCGCCTACCGGCTGGAACCCAACGTCAAGGAAAGCCCCGGCGGCTTGCGCGACATTCAGACGATTGCCTGGGTCGCGCAGCGCTACACCGGCGCCCTCAGTCCGCAGGAACTGGTGACGCGCGGTTTTCTGACTGCGGACGAACACCGGACGTTGCAACTGGGACAGGGTTTTCTGTGGCGCGTGCGCTTCGCCCTGCATTTGCTCTACGGCCGGCGCGAGGACCGGTTGCTGTTCGACGCCCAGCCGCGTTTGGCGCGGCAATTCGGCTACCACGATGCGCCCGCAAATCCGGCCGTCGAGCAGTTCATGCAGGCGTATTACCGCACCATCAAGGAACTCAGCCTACTCAACGAAATGTTGCTGCAGTCGCTGCAAGAAGTAATCCTCGCCGACGGCCCGCCGGCGCCTGCGGTCCTGGATGACAATTTCGAGGAACACGGTGGTTTCCTGCGCTTGCGCGATCCCCGGCTGTTCAAGCGCCGGCCGGCGGCGCTGCTGGAAATGTTCCATGTGTTGCAGCAGCATCCGCGCCTCAAGGGCGTAAGCGCGGAAACCTTGCGCAGCTTGCGCGCCAATCTCGAGCGCATCGATGATGATTTCCGCGCCGCGCCGGAGCAGCGCGCACAGTTCATGCGGATTCTGCGCGCACCGCAGGGCGTGACCCATGAGCTGCGCCGCATGAACCGCTACGGCGTGCTGGGGCGCTACCTGCCCGCTTTCGGCCGCATCGTCGGCCGCATGCAGTACGACCTGTTCCATGCGTACACCGTGGACGAGCACATGCTGTTCGTCATCGGCAATCTGCGGCGCTTTGCCTTGAGCCGCTACGACCAGGAATTCCCGCAGTGCAGCCGTATCATGCAGACGCTGCCCAAACCCGAGTTGGTGTATCTGGCCGCGCTGTTCCACGACATCGCCAAGGGCCGCGGCGGCGACCACTCGCAACTTGGCGCGCAGGAAGCCGAAGTCTTCTGTCTGGACCACGGCCTGAGCCGCTACGACGCGCGTCTGGTCGGCTGGTTGGTGGAGCACCATCTGCTGCTGTCGCTCACCGCCCAGAAACGCGACATCAGCGATCCGAAGGTGGTGCACGCTTTCGCGCACGCGGTCGGCGACCAGTTGCATCTGGATTATCTGTATGTGCTTACCGTGGCCGACGTGCGCGGCACCAATCCGGAATTGTGGAATTCCTGGAAAGCCAGTCTGTTCCACGAGCTGTACGCTGAAGCCAGCCGCGCCCTGCGCCAGGGTCTGGAAAACCCCCTGGACAAGGACGAGCTGATCCGCGAAACCCAGGCACAGGCGCTCGCCCTGCTGCACGCACAGGGGCTCGAACCGGAGGCCGCGCGCGAGGTCTGGGCAGGATTCTCGCAGGAATATTTCCTCGGCCATGCACCCGACGAGATTGCCTGGCACACCGCAGGCCTGCGCGGACACCTCATGGGCCGCGATCCGCTGGTGCTGCTGCGCCAGCAGGCCGCGCGCGGCGGCACGGCCATCAGCGTCTACGCCGGGCCCGATGCATTCATTTTCGCGCGCGTGGCCGCGACACTCGCGGAACTCGGGCTCACCATCCTGGACGCACGCCTCGTGCCCATGAGCCAAGGTCGGCGGCTTGATACTTATATAGTCCTGGAAGACGACCGCCAGCCGATCGTCGAGCCCGAGCGGCTCGCCGAAATCGCGCGCACCGTGCAGCACGAAGCCCAGCGGCAGCAGCAAATGCCGATGGCGATCACGCGCCGCGCACCGCGCCAAGTGCGCCTGTTCACCACCCGCAGCGAAGTGGAATTCGCCGCGGATCTCTCCGGCCGGCGCACCGCACTGGACATTCGTACCGGGGACCGGCCCGGCCTGCTGTCACTCATCGGCCAGGCGCTGGCGCAATGCGAGATCCGGCTGTGGAATGCCAAAATAACCACGGTCGGCGAACGTGCCGAGGATGTATTCTTCATAACCGACAGCAACAACCGGCCGCTTGACGATGCGGCGGCACGCGAACGGCTGCGCTCCGTGCTGCTCACCCAGTTGAACGACGCCGGATGAGAATTCAATAACAACGGAACTCCGCATGAATCCTGATCTCGAAAAACTCTTTCCCTACCCCTTTGAGCGCCTGGCGAAGCTCAAGGAGGGTGTGACTCCGCCGGCGCATTTGCGCCACATCGCGCTCTCCATCGGCGAGCCCAAGCATGCGCCGCCGGGATTCGTGCTGCAGGCGCTGCGCGACAATCTCGCCGGTCTCGGCGCCTATCCCACGGCCAAGGGCCTGCCGGAATTGCGCGCGTCCATCGCGGGTTGGCTCACGCGCCGCTTCAAACTCCAGCCCGGCCGGATTGACCCGGAACGCCACGTGCTCCCGGTGTCCGGCACGCGCGAAGGCCTGTTTGCCTTCGCGCAGGCCGTGATTGACCGCCGCGCCAATCCGGTGGTGCTGATGCCGAACCCGTTCTACCAGATTTACGAAGGTGCCGCGTTGCTGGCCGGCGCCGAACCTTATTATCTCAATACCCTGGAAGCCAGCAGTTTCCTGCCCGATCTGGATGCCGTGCCGGCGGACATCTGGAAGCGCTGCCAACTCCTATATATATGTACGCCCGGCAACCCCACTGGCGCGGTCATGGACCGTGCCTATCTCACGCGGGTGCTGGAACTTGCCGACCGTCACGATTTCATCGTGGCCTCGGACGAGTGCTATGTCGAAATCTACCTGGACGAGGACAAGCCGCCCCCCGGCCTGCTGCAAGTCTGCGAGGAAACCGGCCGCCACGATTTCCGCCGCTGCGTGGTGTTTCACAGCCTGTCGAAGCGCTCCAGCCTGCCGGGCTTGCGCTCGGGCTTCGCGGCCGGCGATGCCGACGTCCTCGCGAAATTTCTCCAGTACCGCACCTACCACGGCTGCGCAGTGCCGCTGCCGGTGCAATCGGCAAGCACGCAGGCCTGGGACGACGAACGTCACGTCGCGGACAACCGCCGCCTGTACCGGGCGAAATTCAAATCCGCCATGGAAATTCTTGGCCCGGTGCTGAACCTGCAGTGTCCACCGGCGGCGTTTTACCTCTGGCCGAAAACCCCGGTGGACGGCGAGCGTTTCGTCCGCGAGCTGTATGCCACGCAAAACCTCACGCTGCTGCCCGGCAGCTATCTTTCGCGCCCAACTCCATCCGGCGATCCCGGCAAAAACCGCGTGCGCATTTCGCTGGTCCCGCCGCTCGCCGAATGCGTGGATGCCATGAAGCGCATCCGTAGTTATTTGGAGTCGCTGTGAGTCACGACATCCTGCGCCAGACGCTTGACGTCGCTTGGGAGCGACGCGCCGAACTCACTCCGGATAACACGCCGGCGGAAATCCGTCAGGCGGTGGAAACCGCCGTCGGCCTTCTGGATGGCGGCGAGGCGCGTGTCGCGGAAAAACATGATGACCGCTGGCAGGTGAATGAGTGGCTGAAGAAAGCCGTGCTGCTGTATTTCCGCATTCAGCCAAGCCAAGTCATCGAGGGCGTCGGCACACGCTATTACGACAAGATTCCGCTCAAATACGCTGCACACAGCCGCGTGAAATTCCAACGCGCAGGCGTGCGCATCGTGCCACCCGCCACGGTGCGCTACGGCGCGTTTCTTGCGCCGGACGTGGTGCTGATGCCGAGTTACGTCAACATCGGCGCGTACGTGGACCGCGGCACCATGGTGGACACCTGGGCGACCATC
>DATEJV010000057.1:0-4138 GCA_035277745.1 Gammaproteobacteria bacterium
TGCATGTCGGTGAGGAACACGGTCACGTCCACCAGCCGGTCCCAGCTCGAACCGGCCTCTTCCAGGATCCGACGTACGTTTTCGAACACCGCGCGGCATTGCGCCTCGATGTCGTGAGCCACGACTTTGCCGTGGACGTCCAGCGTGACGCCGGGGATGTCCTTGCTGCCGCGCTTGCGCGGGCCGACGCCCGACAGGAACAGCAGATTGCCCACACGCCGCGCGTGGGGATATGGCCCAACCGGTTCAGGTGCCGTTTCGGAAAGAATCGTCGGTTTATACGTCACATTCTGATCTCGTTACCCGTGAACACCGCCGAGCACTGGACTGAGTAAGGATAAGGCCGCGGAGCGGGCGAGGCCAGGATGGCGAGCCTTCGCAGCGGTGCAGGGAAGCACCGTCTGCGAAGCCCCGAGCGAGGGAAGAGCGCAGGGTAGCCGCAGGCCGGCGTTCTCGGGCGTCTTTTCCTTTCGTCCGTTTTCTTTGGACGAGCAAAGAAAATGAACCCGTTGTGCGGGGGCGAGTCGCATGCGACGAGCGCCGCACAAGAATAGTGCGGCTGGAACGAAACCCCGCAAATCAATACTTGATGCATACGTTCCGTGCATCGGTAAAAAACCGCATGGCTTCCCAGCCGCCTTCGCGGCCGGTGCCGGATTGTTTCACGCCGCCCATGGGCACGCGCAGGTCGCGCAGCATCCAGCAGTTCACCCAAATCAAGCCCGCTTCGAGTTTCGCGGCGACTCGATGGCAGCGCGAAGTATTCTCGCTCCATACAGATGCGGCGAGGCCGTAGGGCGTGCTGTTGGCCCAGGCGATGGCCTGGTCTTCGTTATCAAAAGGAATCAGCGTGACCACCGGGCCGAAGATTTCCTCTTGATTGGTGCGGCAATCGGGTGGCAGGTTTTCGATGACCGTGGGTTCCACGAACCAGCCTGTGGCGCAGCGTCCTTTGGGATTTGCGCGCCGCCCGCCGCACAGGAATTTGCCGCCTTCCTTGTGTGCGAGATCTAGATAACCCAGTACTTTTTGCAGATGGGCTTCGGAGATCAACGGACCCTGCTCGGTATGCTCGTCCGCAGGATCGCCGAGTTTCAGCGCTTTTGCACGCTGCACGAAGGCGTCGCGGAAGCGCTCGTAAATGCCGCGTTCCACCAGGATGCGCGAGCCGCACAGGCAGATTTCGCCCTGGTTGGAGAACGCCGCACGCACGCTTTCCGCCACGGTGCGCTCGAAATCGCAGTCGGCAAACACGATCGTGGGATTCTTGCCGCCGAGTTCCAGCGACAGTTTCTTGAACTTGGGCGCCGCGCGGCTTGCGATGTCGGCGCCGGTCCTGGTGCCGCCGGTGAAGGAAATCGCCTTTACGTCAGGATGCTCGACCAACAGCGCGCCAGCTTTTGGGCCGAGACCATGCACGACATTGAGCACGCCTGCGGGCAGTCCGGCCTCGACGCAGAGTTCGGAGAATAAGTACGCCGTCATGGGCGTCAATTCCGAAGGCTTGGCCACCACGCAGTTGCCGGCGGCGAGTGCCGGTGCGATCTTCCAGGTAAAAAGGTACAGCGGCAGATTCCACGGCGAAATGCAGCCCACCACACCCAGCGGCGAGCGCAGGGTGTAATTGATGGCGCCGGATTCCATCGCATGGGACTCGCTGGCGAACTGGGTCGCGGCCGCGGCAAAGAAGCGCAGATTGGCGACGGCGCGCGGGATGTCGAGACTGCGCGCGAGCGCCACGGGTTTGCCGGAGTCCAGGCTTTCGGCGCCTACGAGTTTTTCCAGATCGCGTTCCACCAATGCCGCGAGTTTGTGCAGCCACGCGCTGCGCTCGGCGCTGCTGGTTGCCGACCATTTCGGAAACGCGTGTTGAGCCGCGGCGACGGCGTTGTCTATGTCGGTCTTGTGGGAGTCCGGAATGCGCGCGTAAGGCTTGCCGGTGGCCGGCTCGAAATCCTCCAGCCAGCCGCCGGAGGCGGCAGGAACGAGTTGGCCGTCAATATAGTTGGCGAGTTTTTCCATGGCGCCTGATTTTACCCTTGCTCTCTAGCCGGTCATTGGCCGCTGTGCGCCGGGGCAGTCCACGCAGTACCAGCCGCCGCTGCCGTCGCCATCGAGCCTGAGCGCCGAGAGCCGGCCGCCCCACACGCAACCGGTGTCCAGTGGATAGACGTTATGACCTTTCGCCACGCCGACCGTGGACCAGTGGCCGAAGATGACGTGCAGCTCTGCACTCTTGCGTCCCGGCACGGCGAACCACGGCAGATAGCCTTCGGGCTGCGTCCCCGGTGCGCCCTTGCTGGTCAGATCCAGATCACCGTCCGCGCTTACATAGCGCAGACGCGTGAAACAGTTGACGCTGAAGCGCAGGCGTTCGATTCCCTGCAAGTCGGGCGACCACCGGCTCGGCTGGTTGCCGTACATGTGACGCAGGAATTCCGCGTAATCGGCAGTACGCAGTGCGGTTTCCAGTTCGTGCGCGCAGCCGGTGGCTGTGGCCAGGTCCCACTGCGGCGGCAGACCCGCATGCGCCAGCGTGAAGCCGAGAGCCGCGTCGTGATGCAGCAAGGGACGGTAGCGCAGCCAGTGGAGCAGGTCGTCGCGATCCGGCGCCCCCAGCACCGCATCCAGAGTGTCGGCGGATTTGTGCCCGTGCACGCCCGCGGCCAGTGCCAGCAGGTGCAGGTCGTGATTTCCGAGCACACACACGGCGCGTTCGCCCAGGCTCTTCACGAAGCGCAGCGTGTCCAGCGAATTGGGCCCGCGGTTCACCAGGTCGCCGGTAAACCACAGCCGGTCTTCGGCGGGATTGAACTTGATGCGCGTCAGCAGTTGCTGCAGCTCGTCGTAACAACCCTGGATGTCGCCGACAGCGAAGATTGCCATAATTCCCCCTCACTTTATCTCTGCCCCTGACGGGCGAGAGAGAACAAGGAGGGCGATTTTGCAATCGCGAATCGCAAAACCGCCGTCAATTCAATGCAACAGGCCCGGCACCGCCAGTCGGAAGGGCGCGATGGGCGCGTCAAAGTGCTCGCCCTGGTCGTTGACCATCTGATAGGCACCCTGCATGGCACCCACCGGAGTTTCGAGAATTGCGCCGCTCGAATACCGGAAGCCCTCGCCGGGCTTGAGGTGGGGCTGCTCGCCCACTACGCCTTCGCCGCGCACTTCCTGCACCTTGCCGTTGGCGTCGGTAATCAGCCAGTGACGGGTGAGCAGCTTGGCCGGCACCGAGCCTTCGTTGCGGATGGTGATGGTGTAGGCAAATGCAAAGCGGTTCTGGGCCGGGTCGGACTGGGCCGGCACAAATGCGGTTTCCACATCCACGCGGATACTGTTGGGGATCGGATTCGTCATGGCGAATGGAAGGCTGAAGCGACAGCGGTATTTTACCGGAATTGCCGCGGTTATCGGCAGCTAACTCAAACGCACAGCCAGAACATCGCACGGGCGAGGGCGGGATGCAAGCGGGAATACTGGTGGCATTCCCGCCCGACCGAGCGCGAGACAGGGCTTGTCGCAAAGCGACAAGCGGGCAGACAGGATGTCTGCCCTGGACCGAACGGCGGAGCAGGAAGCGCAGCCGTTTCGGCCGAGCTGGTCCGCGCACCAGCGGTGAGCCGGTGCATCAAGCGAAGCACTGCTTCGCTCCGGCGAACGGCCAAACATGGATGTTTGGACTGGTAAACCTGCCAGGGACGGTTATTGGCTAAGCCTTACCGCGAGCACGTCGCATGGAGCCTTATGTACCAGCGATTTTTCCGTCGAGCCCATGAGCAGCGCCAAACCATGGCGACCATGGCTGCCCAGCACCAGCAGATCGGCCTGCTCTTCGGCCACTACGCGCAGGATTTCCGCCTTGATGTTGCCGACTTCGACGCGCCGCGTCGCAGTCTGCAGACCCAGACTGTCGCACAGTGCGTTCAGCCGCTGGCGTGCGCCTTTTATCAGTTCACCATCCACATCCACCGGCGGCGGCAGCAGCGCCTCGCCGGCCGGATCCACCGGGATGAATTCCACCACGTGCAGCAGACTGAGCTTGGCGCCAAAGCGCTCGGCCAGCTCCCGGCCGCGGCGCGCCACGGTCTCGCTGTCCTGCGTCAGGTCCACGGCGATGAGAATGTGTTGATAGCCG
>DATEJV010000058.1:0-7652 GCA_035277745.1 Gammaproteobacteria bacterium
TGACCACGCTCGGCAAGATCATCGGCGGCGGGATGCCCGTGGGAGCGTTCGGCGGCCGGCGCGACATCATGGAAAAAATCGCGCCGCTCGGCCCGGTGTACCAGGCCGGCACGTTGTCCGGCAATCCGCTCGCGATGGCCGCGGGCCTCGCCACCCTGGAACTGTTGGACACGCCGGAGTTTTATGCGCAACTGGAACGGCACACGCGACAACTTGCGGAGGGCCTGCGCGAGGCGGCCCAAGACGCCGGCATCGCGCTCAGCGTCAATCACGTGTGCGGAATGTTCGGCTTGTTTTTCAGCGATGCACCGCGGATCACGGATTACACGCAGGTCATGGCCTGTGATGTGGAAAGCTTCAAGCGCTTCTTCCACGCCATGCTGGGGCAGGGCGTGTATCTGGCGCCGTCGGCGTTCGAAGCCGGATTTGTTTCCGCCGCCCAGCGTCCGGCCGACATCGAAGCTACCGTGGCGGCAGCGCGCAAGGCGTGCGCCGCGGTCGCACGCGGCTGACGATCACACGGCTTCCTGATCCGCCTGCGACTGTACCAATGCAGCAATGACGTCGAGCCGCAGTTGTGCGTCGGAGATTTCCAGCAGGTATTGCCGCTGTTTCACCGGCAGCGGCAGGAGTTCCGCGAGCCGGAAACCCACCCAGGTGCTGTCGGCATAAGCAGGCGTGATCAGCGCGTAGCGCTCCGGCAGTTGCGCCAGCAGGGTGCGCAACATCTCGGCCAGCGGCTTGGCGGATTCCGGCAGCGGCAGCAGCGATTCATCCGGCAGCCATTCCACTTCGCCCAGATACAGACCATCGTGCTGCGCGCGCATGCGCAAGGTGCGAAAGCGGCGCTCGCCGATGGCGAGTATGTGCAGCAGGCCGTCGGTATCGTTGCTCCAGTCGCGGATGCGCGCCAGCGTGCCCACGGTGTAGGTGTGTGCCGGGCCGGTTTCGCTGCCCTGTTCGATGAGGCACACGCCGAAACCCGCATCGCTCTTGAGGCAACGGCTCAGCATGTCGAGGTAGCGGGTCTCGAAAATGCGCAGCGGCAGCGGTCCGCCCGGGAACAGCACGGTATTCAGCGGAAACAGCGCCAGGGTTTCCAGCATGCCGGTTACAGGGGCCAGGTGGCCGCCGCGGCCTTTTGCTGCAAACGCGCGATCAGTTTTTCATGGATGCCGTCAAAACCGCCGTTCGACATGATGAGCACGTGATCACCGCTGCGCACCTCTGTGGCCACGGTGTCCACCAACTGCGAAAACTCTCCGCTGACACTGGCGCGCGTGCCCAGCGGCTGCAGGGCGCCGGCCACGTCCCAGGTGACGTTCGGCGCCTGGTACACGAACACGCGGTCGGCATCGGCGAGCGAGGCGGCCAGGCTGTCGCGATGTATGCCGAGTTTCATGCTCGCGGAGCGCGGCTCGAGCAAGGCGATGATGCGCTGTTTGCCGACGTGCTGGCGCAGGCCGGTCAGCGTGGCGGCAATGGCGGTGGGATGGTGGGCGAAGTCGTCGTACACCGTGACGCCGTCCACGCGTGCGCGCACCTCGAGCCGGCGTTTCACGCCCTGGAAACGAATCAGGGCTTCGGCGGCCTGACTCGGGATCACGCCCACGTGGTGTGCCGCGGCTATCGCCGCCAGTGCGTTCAGGACGTTGTGCTTGCCGACCAGGCGCCATTGCACCAAGGCGGCGGGCTTGCCGCGCCATGCCACGGTGAAGGCGCTGCCATCCGCAGCCACGTGGCGCGCGGTCCAGTCCCCTTCGGCGAGGGAAAATGTCTCGCGCGGAGTCCAGCAACCCTGGGCAAACACGTTTTGCAGCGCGACATCCGCGGCGTTGGCCACCAGCAGTCCGTTGCGCGGCACGGTACGCAGCAGATACTGGAACTGCGTCTGGATACTGGCCAGGTCCGGATAGATGTCCGCGTGGTCATATTCCAGATTGTTGAGTACCACGGTACGCGCGCGGTAATGCATGAACTTGGCACGCTTGTCGAAAAACGCGGTGTCGTACTCGTCGGCTTCCACCACGAAGTACTGGCCGCCGCCGCCACGTGCCGACGACTTGAAATCGCGCGGCAGGCCGCCGATGAGATAACCCGGCTTCAGGCCGGCCTGCTCCAGAATCCACGCCAGCATGCTGCTGGTGGTGGTCTTGCCGTGCGTACCGGCCACCGCCAGCACGTGCTGCCCGCGCAGCACGTTCTCCGCCAGCCATTGCGGTCCGGAGGTGTAGGGCAGGCCGCGCACCAGCACGGTCTCGAGTTCCGGGTTGCCGCGCGACAGCGCGTTGCCCACCAGCACCAAGTCCGGCGCGGGCTTGAGGTGCTCCACGGCATAGCCCGCAAGCAGCGGAATCCCCAGAGATTCGAGCTGCGTGCTCATGGGCGGATAGACGTTGTCGTCCGAGCCGCTCACCTGGTGGCCGGCGGCGCGCGCCAGCGCCGCAATCCCGCCCATGAAAGTGCCGCAAATGCCGAGTATATGGATGCGCATGCTCAGGTCCGCATGGGGAACAACACGGAGAACATTACCAAATTGAGCACCACGTAGGTGCCGGCGATGACAATACCGAGCGTCAGCCAGGTATGGAGAGCATGCCGCAGGATGTGACCCGTGACCAGCACGTTCCAGGCCAGGACCACCCACAGCAATACGCCCACCACCTGCGTGCCGGCGGATGCGGGCAACAGCGTGGCCAGCAGGCTGAGCGGCACGGCCACCAGCATGATGATGGTACTCGTGCCGAGCAGCGCGCTGAGCGTCTGGTTGAAACGCTCGAGTTTCTGCCAGATCGCCAACACCAGCGCAAAGAACGCCAATAACAGGGCCGTGTCCAGCAGCAGTTCCGGCAACAGCACTCGGCCGCGCAGTCCCTGCGCCACGAACAGCACCACGTCCGCGGCCATGTAAACCAGCAGCAGGATGACGCACAGCATCCAGGAACGCGGAAACACCTGCGGACCCTGGCGCAGCAGGCAAATCTGCCAGCAGGTGCGTACAATTGCTTTCACCCGTCCTCCCGTACAACCCACCGGCACGCATCATACCGTGACGGCCCGCCGGACTTCAGCCCGGGAATTCCATGAGCGACGATTATCTGTGGATCGAAACCGCTGAGGCATTGCAGGCGTTGTGCGCCGATCTCGGCCGCAGCGAGTGGCTGGCGCTGGATACGGAATTCATGCGCGAGCGCACTTATTATCCCAAGCTGTGCCTGGTGCAGGTGGCGACGCCGCAACTGGTCGCGTGCGTAGACGTGCTGGCGCTGGCATCGCTCGATCCGCTGCTCGCGGTACTCGACGACGCGCGCATTCTCAAGGTGCTGCATTCGTCGCGCCAGGACCTGGAAATCTTCTTCAATCTGAACGGCCAGGTGCCGGCGCCGCTGTTCGATACGCAACTGGCGGCGAGCTTCGCGGGTTTCCCCGATCAGGCCGGTTACGCGACGGTGGTGCAGGGCGTACTTGGGGTGAATCTGGAGAAAAGCCACACGCGCGCCGACTGGACGCGCCGGCCGTTGGCACCGCCGGTGCGCCGTTATGCCGCCGATGACGTGCGTTACCTGCGCGAGATTTATCCGCGGTTGAAACAAAAGCTCGAAAGCCAGCACCGTCTGGGCTGGCTGGAGACGGAGACCGCACGCCTCATCGATCCCGCCACCTATCGTCCGGATCCGGACAGCGCCTGGCAGAAGCTGCGCGGGCTGCAGCGCCTCAAGCCGCGTCAGTTGGCTGCGGCCAAGGCGCTGGCCGCATGGCGCGAGCGCACCGCGATGCACAGCGATCTGCCGCGTCAATGGGTGCTCAAGGACGAGGTGCTGACGGACCTCGCCAAGCAATTGCCTGCCGGCATGGAGGAGCTGCGCGCGGTGCGCGGTCTCGCGGAAAGTGCGCTGAACAAGCACGCGGAAGAATGGCTGGCATTGATCGCCGCCGCGCGCAGCGCGGGCAAACCGGCGCCTTTGCCACAACGCTTGAGCGCCGCGCAGGAAGCGCTGGTGGATGCGCTCATGTCGGTGCTGCGGCTGCAAGGCGCGGCGGCTGGCGTGAGTCCGCCTCAGCTCGCGGGCCGCGGTGAACTCGAACAGCTGGTGCGCGGTGCGCGCGATGTCCCCGTGCTGCAGGGTTGGCGCCTGGAAACCGCGGGTCGCACGCTGCTGGATTTGCTTGAAGGCAAAACCGTGCTGGGCGTCAAAGACGGGAATCTGGAAATTCAGCCGCGGAATTAATCCAATCCGCATTGTTCTTGTGGGAGCGACGGTCTCCGTCGCGATTTCCACTCGCAGAAATCGCGGCGAATATCGCCGCTCCACATTTATTTGCGCGTACGGTTCTTCCCGGCAGGGCGCTTGGCGCTTTTCGATGTTTTGGATTTGACGCTTGTGGGCTTGCGCGCGGGCTTGTTCACGGGCTTTTTCTTTGAGCCTGCGGATTTGACCGCCGCTTTTGCCGGCAAGAGCCTGACCGGCGCTTTGACGGATTTGCCTTTGCGCAAGGGTGTGACGGGGAGCGTGGGCTTGGGTTTGCGCAAACCCCTGGCGATGGGATCGAGCACTGCCACCAAACGGCCGAATATTTCCTCCACTTCGCCGGTGCCGTTGACGGTCTCCAGCTTGCCCTGATTGCGATAGAACGCGAACAGCGGTTTGGTCTGCAGTTCGTACACCCGCAGACGGTTGCTGATGGTGACCTCGTTGTCGTCCGGGCGGTGGTGCAGCGGCGCACCGCAGCGGTCGCATTGGTCGTCGAGGCGCGGCGGATTGGTGTAAACGTTGTAGGTCGCGCCGCAGTTTTCGCAGGTGCGCCGGCCGGCGAGACGCTGCAGCAGCACGTCGAAATCCACGTCCAGCAGCACCGCGCAGTCCAGCGGCTGGCCGAGGGCGCGCAGCATCTCATCCAGCACCTGCGCCTGGGCCAGGTTGCGCGGGAAACCGTCGAGGATGGCTCCATTGCGGGCGTCCGCGGCACGCAAGCGCTCGCGGATGATACCGAGCACGATCTCGTCGGATACCAGTTGGCCCGCGTCCATGGCGGCCTTGGCCTGCAAACCGAGCGGCGATCCGGCCGCCAGGGCCTCGCGCAGCAGGTCCCCCGTGGAAACATGCGGAATACGGTATTTCGCGGAGAGTTTGTCCGCCTGCGTCCCTTTACCGGAGCCGGGGGCCCCCAGCAGCACAATTCTCATGTAGCGTCTCGTGTTGATGTTGGGCGGGGCAGCCGGTGGAGCCTGAGGCGCGCGGGGCGCGGGCAGGGCTTCACGGCAGGCGTAAAGTACCCGCTGATTCCGGGAACGTCAACGCGCCCGCGGCGATGGGCAATTTTTTTGCAATTCGTCCCCGCCCCGCTACAATGCCCGCCGGCCCGGGGGCGGTCGGCCGTTCCGCCCACAAATATCAAGAGTCCGCTTTGCATGGCTTCCACCCAGAACGCCTTTTATGCCCAGTCGGGCGGCGTGACCGCCGTCATCAACGCCAGTGCCTGCGGTGTCATCGAGACCGCGCGCCGGCACAAAAACCGCATCGGCAAAGTCTATGCCGGCCGCAACGGCATCATCGGCGCACTTATGGAAGATTTGATTGACACCGGCCGCGAGTCGGCCGCGGCCATCCGCGCGCTCCGGCACACGCCGGGCGGCGCTTTCGGTTCCTGCCGTTACAAGCTCAAGGGCCACGAGGAAAATCGCGCACAGTACCAGCGCCTGATCGAAGTTTTCCGCGCCCACCGCATCGGTTACTTCTTCTACAACGGCGGCGGCGATTCGGCCGACACCTGCCTCAAGGTGTCGCAGCTTTCGGAAAAACTCGGTTACTCCGTGCAGGCGATCCACATACCCAAGACCGTGGATAACGACCTGCCGATCACGGATTGCTGCCCCGGCTTCGGTTCGGTGGCGAAATACGTGGCGGTGTCCATCAAGGAGGCCGCACTGGATGTCGCGTCGATGGCCAAGACCTCCACCAAGGTGTTCGTCATGGAAGTCATGGGCCGGCACGCGGGCTGGATCGCCGCGGCCGGCGGCCTGGCGCAGGAAAAGGCCGGGGATGCGCCGCAAGTCATTCTGTTTCCCGAGATTCCCTTCGACCAAGCGGCATTCCTGAGCAAGGTCGGCGCCAGCGTACGACGGGATGGCTATTGCGTGATCGTGGTATCGGAAGGCGTGCGCAACCCGGACGGTAAATTTCTTGCCGAAGCCGGCACCCGGGACGCCTTCGGCCATGCGCAACTGGGCGGCGTGGCGCCGTTCGTCGCCAACCTGGTCAAGGAAAACCTGGATTACAAATACCACTGGGCAGTGGCCGATTATCTGCAACGTGCCGCGCGCCACATCGCGAGCAAGACCGACGTGGATCAGGCCTACGCCGTCGGCAAGGCGGCGGTGGAATTCGCCCTCAAGGGCCACAACGCGGTCATGCCAACGATCGTACGCAAATCCGATAAGCCCTACAAATGGGTCGTCGGCATGGCGAAACTCACCGACGTGGCCAACCGCGAAAAATTCATGCCGCGGGATTTCATCGCCGCCGACGGCTTCGGCATCACGCCCAAGTGCCGGCGCTATCTTGCGCCGCTGATCCGCGGCGAGGATTATCCGCCTTACAAAAACGGGCTGCCGCAGTACGCCACGCTGCGCAACGCGGCGGTGCCCGGAAAATTGACCACGAGCTTCACCCTCTGACCGGAGATAACTCGATGACCATCACAGCCGATTTGTGGTTCGCCCTGGCCTGCGGGATTGTCGCGATCCTGTATGGCGTGATTTCGGTGGGCTGGGTGCTGAAACGCCCCGCCGGCAACGAGCGCATGCGCGAGATTGCCGCCGCCATCCAGGTGGGTGCCAAGGCGTATCTCAACCGCCAGTACCGCACCATCGCCATGGCCGGCATCGTGTTGTTCCTGCTGATCGGCTTCGTGCTCAAGAGCTGGCCGGCGGCCATCGGCTTCGCCATCGGCAGCATCTTTTCCGGCGCCGCCGGTTACATCGGCATGAACATCTCGGTGCGCGCCAACGTACGCACCGCCGAAGCCGCACGCCATGGCGTGAAAGCCGCGCTCAAGCTGGCGTTCCGCGGCGGCGCGATCACCGGCATGCTGGTCGCGGGACTGGCGCTGCTCGGCATCACCGTCTATTACATGATCCTGCGCCAGTTCCTCAGCGAGGAAACCGCACTGCACGCGCTCGTGGGTTTGGCCTTCGGCGCTTCGCTGATTTCGATCTTCGCGCGCCTGGGCGGCGGCATCTTCACCAAGGGTGCGGACGTAGGCGCGGATCTCGTCGGCAAAGTCGAGGCCGGCATTCCCGAGGACGACCCGCGCAATCCCGCGGTGATTGCCGACAACGTCGGCGACAACGTGGGCGACTGCGCCGGCATGGCCGCGGACCTGTTCGAGACCTACTGCGTCACCATGGTGGCCTCGATGCTGCTCGGCGGCCTGATGATCAAGGAACTGGGCAGCAATGCGATCGTGTATCCGCTGGCGCTCGGCGGCGTTTCCATTCTTGCTTCGGTCATCGGCATCTTCGCGGTGCGCGGCCGTGACGGCGGCAAGATCATGAACGCGCTGTATACCGGCGTGATCGTGGCCGCGATCCTCTCGATCATCGGCTTTTTCTTCATCAGCCGCTGGCTGATGTCCGGCATGCCGAGCATCGG
>DATEJV010000059.1:0-4529 GCA_035277745.1 Gammaproteobacteria bacterium
TGCGTACGTGAAGGCGGATTGCCACGCTCAGGGCGGCGTGATCCGGATGACGCATACCGGTCGCGATCACGTCCGCGATCGCGGTCACGCGAATGCGGGCGCTCGCGATCGAAGCGATAGTTGTCCTGCCGCCGTGGCGGCTGCGAGCGCGGAGTGGGCGCGGGCGCGGGCGGCCGTGGTCCGCGCGCAAACAGCGCGCGCCACATGCGCACCAGGATTCCGGGCCGGACGATTGTATCCACGCGCGAAACCGGCGCAGGCGTGGCCGGCACAATGGTCTTGACCGCCGGTTCCGGCGGCGCCTCACGTTTGGTTTCCGCACCGGGGAGTTCCGGTGTGGGTGGCTCGGTCACCAGCTTGTAACTGCTGGTGGCGCTGGCGGCGGGTGACACTTCATCGTCGCGCAAGCGTTGAATCTCGTAGCGCGGCGAATCCAGGTGCGGATTCGGCACCAGCACCACGCTCACCCCGCAGCGCTTTTCCACTTCGGCGATGATGTGGCGCTTCTCGTTGAGCAGGAAGGTGGCCACGTTCACCGGCAGTTGCGCCACCACCCGCGAGGTGCGGTCCTTCATGGCCTCTTCTTCCAGCAGGCGCAACACCGACAGCGACAGGGATTCCACGCCGCGGATATGTCCCTCACCATTGCAGCGCGGGCACACCACCTGCGTGGATTCGCCGAGCGACGGGCGCAGGCGCTGGCGTGACATTTCCAGCAGGCCGAAGCGCGACAGCTTGCCGACCTGCACGCGTGCGCGATCCATCTTGAGCGCGTCGCGCAGCCGGTCCTCGACATCGCGCTGGTTTTTCTGCGGCCCCATGTCGATGAAATCGATGACGATCAGGCCGCCCAGGTCGCGCAGGCGCAACTGGCGCGCGACCTCATCGGCGGCCTCCAGATTGGTGCGCAGCGCGGTTTCCTCGATGTCGCCGCCCTTGGTGGCGCGCGAGGAATTCACGTCAATCGCCACCAGCGCCTCGGTGTGATCGATGACCACGGCGCCGCCCGAAGGCAGGCGCACCTCGCGGCCGAAGGCGGCCTCGATCTGGCTCTCGATCTGGAAGCGCGTGAACAGCGGGATACGGTCTGCGTAGTGCTTGAGCTTGTCGAGGTTCTGCGGCATCACCTGTTGCATGAAATGCCGGGCTTCTTCGCAGGTCTTGGCGTCATCCACCAGGATTTCGCCGATGTCGGTGCGCAGGTAATCGCGCAGCGCGCGGATGATGACATTGCTTTCCTGATAGATCAGGAATGGGGCGCTGCGCCCCTGCGAGGCTTTCTCAATCGCATCCCAGATCTGGCGCAGGTAGTCCAGGTCCCATTGCAGTTCCTCGCCGCTGCGGCCCACGCCGGCGGTGCGTACGATGACGCCCATGCCGTCCGGCAGTTGCAGCGTGGTGAGCGCGTCGCGCAGGTCATCGCGATCCTCGCCCTCCACGCGCCGCGACACGCCGCCGGCGCGCGGGTTGTTGGGCATGAGCACCAGGAAGCGCCCGGCCAGGCTGATGAAGGTGGTGAGCGCCGCACCCTTGTTGCCGCGCTCCTCCTTGTCCACCTGCACCACGAGCTCCTGGCCTTCCTGCAGCAGTTCGCGGATGTTGAGGCGTCCGGACAGATCGGCTCCGGGTTTGAAATACACCCGGGAGATTTCCTTGAGCGGCAGGAAGCCATGGCGTTCAGCGCCGTAATCCACGAAACAGGCTTCCAGACTGGGCTCGACACGGGAGATCTTGCCCTTGTAGATATTGGCTTTTTTCTGTTCGCGGGAGGGGACTTCGATGTCCAGATCGTAGAGTTTCTGGCCGTCCACCATGGCCACGCGCAGCTCTTCCGGCTGCGTGGCATTCACCAGCATTCTTTTCATGTTGATTCTCGCAGACGCTCAACCACGGTCTGCGCAGGGTCACGATGGCCGGACGGCCCGGGGGCGGGATCTCAGACTTTGATCAACGGCGCCGCTTGCGGCGGCAGCCAAAACAATCCTGCCCAGGCACTGGACCGGCGCATCCAGACCATGCGAGGCATGGGAGCGCAGCCCTTGGTGCCGCTCAAATCCCCAAGCGGGGCGGCGACACCGTTTGTACACGGGGTTGCCGACCTCGGCACACCCCACCTATAAACCTTCAAAAACCCCTTGACGGGGACTTCGCGTTGCGGCGCCGGCATGCATCGGCAGAGGCGCGGCTACCTGTCGGGTACTATAACAGCGCAGACGCAGGCCTTCAACGACCTCAGGGCTTTATATTCTCGGGAGCTTAAGTGGAAAACCTGCGCCCCAAAGCCAGGCATGTATCTGTGGCCGCCGAGCAGGCAGAGCAACGTCTCGACAATTTTCTGCTGCGCGAACTCAAGGGCGTGCCCAAGGGGCATGTATACCGCCTGCTGCGTACCGGACAGGTGCGCGTCAACGGGCGGCGCGCCAAACCGGATTACCGCATCGCGGGCGGCGATGAAATCCGCATTCCGCCGCTGCGCCAGTCCGAGCCGGGGCCGCAGGTCCGGCCCGGCAGCCGCCAGCAGGCAGTCTTGCAGGCGGCGATTGTGCATGAGGACGAATTTCTGCTGGCGCTCAACAAACCGGCCGGTTGGGCGGTACACGGCGGCAGCGGCGTGAGCCTCGGCGTGATTGAAGCTTTGCGTGCCATGCGCCCGGGCGACCGGCATCTCGAACTGGTGCACCGCCTGGATCGCGATACCAGCGGCTGTCTGCTGGTGGCCAGGAAGCCTGCAGCCCTGCGTGCGCTGCATGCCGCCCTGCGCGCCGGTCAGGTGGACAAGCGTTATCTGGCCCTGCTGGCCGGCGTGTGGAGCGGGGGTCCGCGTCAGGTACGCGTGGCTCTGCAGAAAAATGTGCTGCAGAGCGGCGAGCGCATGGTCAAGGTCGCTGAGGACGGCCGGGAAGCGGAAAGTCATTTCCAGCCCATCCGCAGGTTCCGCGATGCGACCCTGATGGAAGCGGCCATTCGCACCGGCCGTACCCATCAGATCCGGGTGCACGCAGCCCATCTCGGCCATCCGGTGCTGGGCGATGAAAAATACGGCGCGCGCGAAGCCAACCGGCATTTCCGTGCACTGGGTCTGAAGCGCATGTTCCTGCACGCGGCCAGTCTCGGCTTTGTGCATCCCGCAACCGGCGTGCCGATGCAGGTGATCGCGCCGCTGGATGCGCAATTGCAGGCGCTGCTCGACCGGCTGGAACCGATAGACTAGGGCAGGGTGACGCCCAGCTCGCGCAAAAACCGGCACAGGGCAATCAACGGCAGGCCCATGAGCGCGGTCGGGTCCTGCGATTCGATGCGCTCAAACAGGCTGATGCCCAGACTCTCGGACTTGAAGCTGCCGGCACAGTCATACGGCTGCTCGGCGCGGAGATAGCGTTCAATTTCCTGCGCCGAAAGACGGCGGAAATAAACCCGCGTCGTGTCCAGGTGCGCAATCTGCCGGCCGGCGGCTGCCAACCGTACGCACACCGCGGTATGGAAGGTCACGGCCCGTCCGGACTGGGCGGTCAATTGTTGAACTGCGCGCGCATGATCTCCGGGCTTGCCCAGGATATTTCCGCCCAGCTCCGCAACCTGATCAGCACCAATGACCAGACTTTCGGGATAGCGTTGCGCAACGGCCGTCGCCTTGGCCTTTGCCAGGCGCATGACCAGAGCGGCGGGAAGTTCGTCGGCCTGTGGTGTCTCGTCGGTGCCGGGAGCCATGCACTCAAACGTCAGGCCCAGGCGCGTGAGCAGTGCGCGGCGGTATGTGGAAGTCGAGGCCAGCAGAATGTGCATGATTTCAGTGCGGGCGTTGAGCGCGTTCCAGAACAGGGGCCAAGCGCAATAAAAACAATGGCTTGGAGCGTTTTTACTTTGACAAGCGCAAGGCTCAAACGTATCATACCGCGCCTATGTCAGGCGGCCTGCCGGAATTTCTGGACCTGACGAAAGCAGGTCACGCGCCACTGAGGGTGGCGGGCCACATGAGCCTGAGCCGCATGCCGCGCTTGTGTGCGGCGCTTGCGGATGCCGGCGGTCAAGCCAAGGTTGACCTGCAGGTTTTCAAGGAAGGCGGACTCGCGGTGGTGAGTGGCAGGCTGCAGGCCAGCCTGGGTCTGAGCTGTCAGCGCTGCTTTGGATTGCTGCGCCACCCGGTGGATGCGCATATGCGGCTTGCCTGGGCGGACCCAGGTCAGGCGCAGCACTGGCAAGACAGCTACGACACGCTGGATTCCAGCAGCGGAAAGCTACGCCTGGCGGAACTGGTCGAGGACGAGTTGCTACTGGCGTTGCCGCTGGCGCCACGGCATGCCAAGCCGGAAAACTGCGAGGCACTGCGCACAATGGCCGCAAAGCCGCAAACCATGGCGCCCGCTGAAGAAGGCAGACGACCGTTTGAAATTTTGAAGACGCTCCGGCGTCATTGAGCCTGAAAAGCATTGTCACCAGGAGCCCAACATGGCCGTCCAGAAAAGTCGCGTTTCCCCCTCCCGCCGTGGCCAGCGCCGTTCGCACGATGCGCTCGACGGACCGACCCTGTC
>DATEJV010000060.1:0-2763 GCA_035277745.1 Gammaproteobacteria bacterium
GACGATCTGGCTTAAACCGGTGAACGTGAATGACCTCAACCAATACCAGCAGCAGACTCTGGTGACGCACCTCGGCATCCGTTACACGGAGGTGGGCGAGGATTACCTCAAGGCCACCATGCCCGTGGATGCGCGCACCAAACAGCCGGCCGGCATTCTGCACGGCGGTGCTTCGGCGGCGCTCGCCGAGACCCTGGGGTCCACCGGCGCCAATCTGGTGGTGGACCGGACCAAAACCCTGTGCGTGGGGCTGGAACTCAACTGCAATCACGTGCGCGCGATGCGCGAGGGGCAGGTTACCGGCACTGCGCGGCCGCTGCACATCGGAAAATCCACGCAGGTGTGGGAGATCAGAATCGCCGACGATCAGGATCGCTTGGTATGTGTATCGCGGATCACGATGGCGGTACTGGACCGCAGCGCTTCCCGAACTAGTTGAATCAACCGCTCAGGAGCCGGGTCAAGCTCAGCTGCGCACACGCACACTCAAACGGCTCTGCTGGCTGTCGTTTACCTGCGGCTGGGTGTCGGCACGCGCGACGACATACAAGCCCGGCGTCTGCTGCTCCATCTCACCCGTCGGCTCGCAGCCCCGGAAGTAAACCACCACCGGGGGACGTTCGGAGTCGTAAGTGGGCTGGCTGGCGCGGTGGCTGAAAAGCGCATCCACCGATACTTCACTGTCCTCGGCGATACGCGCCAACTCCGCGTCATCAATGACCACGACATTCAGCGTCACCACGCGCCCATTGGAGCGGAATGTCTTGATGTCGGTGACCTCGACCAGCCGTTCGCGCGGCGTGCGATCGAATACCGTGCGGTCGTCCCAGGCAAGCACGCGATCACCGACTTTGACCTTGGCCCCGTAAGGGCAGAACACACACCGCGCCGAGCGGATGTCGTGGACAAAGTTCGGCAAGCGCACGGGATCGCGGCGGCGGGATGCAGAAAACCTTTCCTTGAACGCAAACATGCACACGCTCCTTATGCTGTCCTGAACGTCCCAGTACGATCGAATGCCGTGCTCGAATGCGCTCCGAGGAGTCACACGAGTCAGGCATAGTTCTACATCCACTCAGATATTATGTCAATGGTCTGGGTTGAGCTCTAGTTTCGTACAAGCTTCTCTCTCCGGCTCCGCGGCACACAGCCTGGCTGCCAAGCCAGCATGCAGGGCCACTGGCGAACAGATGAGTCGCCGGCAACCGCCGTCGGCGCCATTCGTCGCAGCATGAGTGCCGCCAGTCGCATCCCTGACCGCAGCTGCAGTCTGGACGCTCTACAGCGCGGACTGCACCGCAGGAAAATCCACGCGCGGGCTTCTTTATCCGTTTGCGCCTTCAACCGATGTTTACCAATGCGCCACCGCCTGTTGGGCCGCGGCGTTCGCGGGCCGCGCCAACAATCCGGTCTGGCTCATGGTCACGCGATATTCGGCGCCGTCCGCCATCGGCAGGTAGGTGGCGCTGCCGTAACTCGCGTCCACCCATGGTAGCCAGGCATGGGCACGCGCAAAGTTCCATACATCCAGTCCGCCGCCGCCCGCCAAGTCCACCACCGTGTGGTAATCGCGCTGTTCCTGCTCGAGATTCTGGTAGCGGCCCTCGAGCCGGTCGAGGTGATACAGCGCATTGAAACCCAGCAGATTGCCCGGGCCCGTCCACTTGAGCACGCGCACGGAAAGCTCCCACTCGTCACCGCGCAGCACCTTGGTGCGCACCCGGCCGCGCGCATCCGTCAGACTCGCGCGAAACTCCTGGGGTGCAAGCTGGATAAACGCCAGATCTGCTACCGGCTGCTCGTAGGTCAGACGATGATAGCTGCGCAGATTGATGGCCACCGCCACCGTCAGTCCCACCGCCGCCAGCAGGATCACGCCGACGATCACGCGGCTGAAGCCGCCGGCGAATTCGCGGTGCAGGAACCGCTTCCATCCGCCGAAAAACACGGCGAGGCCGATGAGCGCCACCACAATCACCACCAGCCCGGCAATCCACAGCGACACCGGCACTTGGAATGACATACGCACTCTCCTGTGACGGCAAGACTCTAGCACGCACCCTGCAAAGCGCGGTTATACTCTTGGCATGCGGCGCGGTGTATTTGTCTGTTTGGTATTTCTGCTGCCTGCAGGACTGGCCGGCTGCGGCCAAAAAGGACCGCTGTACCTGCCGGTGACGCCTCCACGCACCATCCCCACCCTGCCTCAGGCTGCCACGCACTCGGCACCAGCCGCCACGCACGCCGCGCCTGTTTCCGCCACGCGTTCCGCGCCGGCGGCATCCAAACCGCGCTGACCGGCGCCGCCTTGGCACCGGGGTCCGCGTTCCAATACCGCGACGGGGTGCTGCACGCCGAAGATGTGCCGTTGCCGCAACTCGCGGCCGCCTACGGCACACCTTTATATGTGTATGCGCGCCGCGCACTCACCGATTCCTGGCGGCAGTTTGCCCAGCCGTTTGCCGACACTCCGCATCAGGCGTGTTACGCGGTCAAAGCCAACGGCACGCTTGCGCTGTTGCAGGTGCTGACGCAGCTCGGTGCAGGTTTCGACATCGTGTCCGGCGGCGAGCTCGCGCGCGTGCTGCGCGCCGGCGGCGATCCCGGACGCGTGGTGTTTTCCGGCGTCGGCAAGCGCAGTGACGAGCTGGAACAGGCGCTGGCCGCCGGCGTCGGCTGTTTCAACGTGGAATCCGCCGCCGAGCTGGAGCGATTGAATGAGCTGGCAATGACGCGCGGCCAACGTGCGCCGGTCGCGTTGCG
>DATEJV010000061.1:0-9345 GCA_035277745.1 Gammaproteobacteria bacterium
AGCGTTCAGGCTAAATCAAAGATCAGCACTTCCGCGTCAGGCCGGCCGATGAGCGACAGTTGCGCTTCTGCCGACGCTGCGAGTCCATCACCTGCGGACACGTCCACGCCGTTAACCGTCGCCGCACCACGCGCGATTTGCAGCCAAGCGTAGCGGCGGGGCACAAGCGGCAGGTTGAGTTTTCCGCCATCACGCAGATTGGCGCGGTAGAGCTTCACGTCCTGATGGATAGTAACGGAGCTTCCACCGTCGTTCCGCGATCCGATCAGGTCCAGTTGTGCTGTGCTTTTCACATCGGGCATGGGTTTCTGTTCGTAGCTCGGCGGTAAACCATTGCGTTCCGGCAGTATCCAGATCTGCAGGAAATGTACCGGCTCGGTCTTGGACGGGTTCATTTCGCTGTGCTGCACACCGGTACCGGCGCTCATGCGCTGGGTTTCGCCCGGCCGGATGACGGCACTCGTGCCGGTACTGTCTTTGTGCGCCAGCGCTCCCTCGAGCACGTAACTTACGATCTCCATGTCCTGATGACTGTGGGCGCCAAAGCCCGCGCCCGGGATCACGCGGTCCTCGTTGATGACGCGCAATGCGCGGAAGCCCATGTACTTTGGATCGTGATACTGGCCGAAGGAAAACGTGTGCTTGCTGTCGAGCCAGCCGGTTTTCGTCGGCCCGCGTTCGCTGGCTTTGCGCAACTCAATCATTGACGTTCTCCAAGGCATGATGCGGTTAGCCGGAACCGGCCATGGGTTTCCGACGGCGCGCCAAGCGTCTGTTCACGGATGCTCAGGTGTGTGTGACCAGGCCGGATTTGAACAGTATATCCACGAACGGCTTCACGGTTTCCTTCCGCGCCCAATCACGCTGCAGTTCGCAGATAAGCTGAGCCACGCTTGTGAGCTGGGCGCCGGCTTGTTGAACACGCCTGAGCGCCGTGCGATGCGCTTCAAACGAGGTGCCGCCGATCGCATCCACTACCGGATAGACCTCGTAGCCTTCGCGCAGGGCGTCGAGAGTCGGAAAACTGAGGCAGGCCTCCGTCCACAGCGCGGTCATGATGAGCTTCTTGCGGCCGGCCGCCTTGACCGCAGCCTTGAATTCCACATCTTCCCAGGCATTGATCGTGGTCCGATCCAGCGACGGCATCCCCATCAGTACTTCCTGCAGTGGTTGGATGGTCGGCTGATTGACGCCGGTTTTCACGTTGACCGTCGAGAGCACGATGGGCAGGCCGTAGGCTTTCCCGATGCGCGCCACCCGCACGATGTTGTCCACCAGCAACTTGTGATCCATCGAGCCGATGCTGCTTACCTGCACCGGCTGGTAATCAATAATGATGAGGCATGAATTTTTGGGCGTGAGCAGGTGATCGCCGATAGAGTCGCGAATGGTTTCACTGGCCATAATTCCTCCATTTCGTTCTATAAATCAGCCTGTGCTGAAGCGCAGCACGCGCTTTGGGACTCCGGTGCGTCAGGACGCCAGCCGACCGAACCGACCGGTCTGGAAATCCGAAAACGCCTGTACGATTTCCTCGCCGTCGTTAATGGCCGTTTCATGCTAAGCCGACAAGCCGGTTCGATCCGTCACCGTACCATCGGTCACCACGATGGCCTTGCCTGCCGGTGCGCTGGCATGGACATTGGTCAAAGGCGTCGAGACCTTGCTGGCGACCAGCACGGAGTCGGACCCCTGTCCGTGCGCGAGCACTTCGCCCTTGATGTCAATCGCGTTCAGCTTGCTGCCTTCGCCGGCGTAGGTCGTGACCTTGGCGCCATGCGTGATCAGGTTGCCGCCGACTATGAGTTTCTCGACGACGCCACCAGACTTGACGCTGAAGGCTTCAGCCGGCAACTGCATGTTTACGCCCTTGACCAGCGTGTTACCGATCGAGCCGTGCGTAGTCACATCCCCGTCAATGGTGATCGTGCCGACAGGTTTGTTTACCCGGAGGCCGATCGAGCCGTCGCCGAAGGTTTCGATGGATTTGAAGCAGATGTTGCGCACCGTGCCGTCGTACTGGTTGAAGCCGCGCGCGCCCAGCCCGTAGGTAATGATTTTGGCTTCCGCGACGAAATCGTTGACAGTGCCGAAGTTGACGAAGCCGATCCCGCTGGGTCCGTACGACACCACCGGTGCGTGCACGATCCACTTGTCCACCGTGCCCCAAGTATCCAGCACCATGTCGTTGACGCCATAGGTGACTACCTCGCCGAAGTGTTCGAAACGTTTGGCGTGGACGCCATAAACGATAAAGACGCCGCTCGTGATGATGTCCACCGTGCCGTAGAGCAGCATGCCGGTGGAATGGACTTCACCCGTCGAGAGCGTGTCGAGCTCGACCGGCCCGCTTTGGTCGCCAAAACCGCTGACGAAGATGCCCGAACCCAGCGCCGGCGCGTTCTTTGTGCCGACGCTGATATTGGTCAACGATGCCGTAATCAGCGAATTCGGGCTATCGTTGAAGTTGTAAACAGGCAATGCGCCTTGGCACACATTGACACCGTATTTCTGCGGCTGCTCGCTATAGCGGCGAGCATCGCAGGCCGCGACGTGCAGCCCATCCGCCACGAGGTTCAGCTTGTCCGTTCCCGCGTGGGTGATGATCGAGACTTGTCCGGTCACGGCAAGGTTGCCGAGCGTGATTGTGCCCATGTCGGCGATCTCGTTCTGCGTGTAGATGGCGCGAGCGCCGGGTGGAGCGATTACGGTGAGGTTCGAGACGCGGTTGTTCGCGGTCAGCCCGATGCCATCGCCGTTGTCGAAGCTCAAGACGCAGCGATCCTTGTCCGCTCCGGTCAGCGAAAACCCAGGCGGCAGGACGATCGAATGGGGGCAGGCCACGGAAGTCTGAAGCTCAAGAAAGCGAGGAACCCCTCCGGACAGTGCGGACATCAATTCCGTGAGGGAGCCAATGGAAGCAGTGGATTTGTTCATGTGCGTGCCCTTCGAATGGCTCCAACCACGTTAGTGTAGTCGTATTGTGGACACGCAAACGCACGCTAGGTTATCCACGGATTTTCCACTGGTGAGAAGGTCCGCTAAGACGTTTGCCTGCTTTGGCACAGGTTCTGTCGCATTACCCCATCCTCGGAAATCAGGAGTAGCATGCCAGCTCCTGGCCATAACAAACAAAGGATCTGCCATGGACGCCCCAAATCGCATCCGTTTCCTGATCGGGTTATTTGCGTTGGCGCTGGCAGCTGGCGTTGAGAGTGCACTCGCCGTACCGGCACGTGGTGATACCGGCTGGTCCGAGTACAACGGTGGCTACAACAGCCAGCGTTTTTCACCCTTGAAGCAGATTAACACTGGTAATGTCGCCGGCCTCAAGCCCGTGTGCGAAGTCAAGCTCGGCGAGGAGGGCGCGTTCGAGAGCGGACCCATCGTGGTGGACGACGTACTGTACGTCACTACCGCCCACACCACCGTCGCCATGGACACCAGCGACTGTACAGTGCTGTGGCGCAACATTCACAAGCCCACGGAAACCGAGATACAACCGGTGAATCGCGGCGCGGCTTATCTGGGCGGACGGGTCTTCCGCGGGTATTCCGACGGTTGGCTGGTGGCGCTGAATGCCAAAACCGGCAAGCTTGAGTGGCAGGTGCATCCGGCCGATCCCAAGGTCGGCGAATTTCTGAGTGCGGCGCCCATCGCTTGGCATGGTCTCGTATTCATCGGCCTTGCGGGCAGCGACTGGGGTATCCGCGGCAAGATGCTGGCCTTCGATGCGCGCACCGGCAAAGAAATGTGGCATTTCTGGACCATTCCAGAAGGACACGAACCGGGTGCGAATACCTGGACGATTCCGGCCACCATCAAACACGGCGGCGGCGGCACCTGGACCAGTTACACACTCGATCCGAGCAGCGGCGAGCTGTTCGTGCCGGTGGCCAATCCTTCGCCGGACTTCGATCCCGCACACCGGCCCGGCGAGAATCTCTTCACCGATTCGGTGGTAGTGCTGGATGCACGTACCGGAAAACTCAAGTGGTGGTATCAGTTAGTGCACAATGATGGCTTGGACTATGACCTCGGCGCGGCACCCATGCTGTACACGGCGGATGGAGTCGAGCGCGTGGCCTTGGGCAGCAAGGATGGTTATCTATATTCGGTCAATCGCCGTACCCACAAGCTGGAATTCAAGACTGCCATTACCACCATCAAGAACGCCAATGCGGTGCCGACTATTGAGGGCGTGCATGTGTGTCCGGGCGCGTTGGGTGGCGTTGAGTGGAATGGGCCGGCGTTTGATCCGCGTACCCACGACATTTACGTGGGTACGGTGGACTGGTGCCAGATCTACAAGCGCGGCACGGATTACAAGTTCGTGCCCGGCGGGTTCTATTTCGGTACCAGTGCCGTTGCCGATCCTGCAGCCAGCTCCAGCGGCTGGGTCACGGCGGTGGACGCGGCCACCGGCAAGGTACGCTGGCAATTTCATGCGCCCGAGCCGGTAATCGCCGGCGTCACGCCCACTGCAGGCGGGGTGGTATTCACCGGCGACGGCGGTGGCGATCTGTATGCCTTCGACGCCGATACCGGCAAGCTGTTGTTGCAATACAGCAGCGGCGGCTCGATGGCGGGCGGCGTTATTACCTACGCCATGCATGGAAAGCAATACTTGGCATTTACCTCCGGCAATATCTCGCGTCTCGGCACTTTCAACACCACCGGCAGCCCCACGCTGGTGGTGATGGCACTCAACGCACCGGCCGGCGGCCCGAAAGTCATTGCGCTTGCGGATGCAGGCATCGCGCAGATGCAAGTGGCGGCCGGTATCGGCACTTCCGTGGTTACGCACGGGCAGCAAATATTCGCCGCCAACTGCGCGGTCTGCCACGGCGCCCACGGCGAGGGCGGTGTCGGTCCCTCCTTACAGGACGAAACCACGCGCAAGGACTTGGATGAAGTTATGGCTTGGATCAAAAATCCCACCCCGCCCATGCCGAAGCTGTATCCAAAGCCATTGAATGAGGCCGACGTGCAGGCAGTGGCGGCTTATGTGGAAACTCTGAAGAAGCCGTGAACCGGCGCCGTGCCATGAGGAGATTCGAGTCATGAATAGAATCACCGGCAACGTGGTGGACTGCGCTACCGAGCAGGCCGGCGGCTATCCGCAGGTGCTTCGCATCCGTGCGCACACGCTGCGCGCGGATGTAGGGCCGGATTCCGGCAGCAGCGACTCGGCACCGGGTCCGCACGACTACTTTGATGCCGCGCTGGCGGCCTGCAAGGCGCTGACCGCTACTTGGTACGCCAAGCGTCACGACATTCCGCTTGAACGGGTGGAGTCGCACGTGGAGCGCGACGACAGCCAGGAACGTCAGGGCAAGTACCGTCTACGAGTGCGTGTCGCTTTTCACGGCCCGATGAGCGAAATACAACGCGCAGCACTCACGCGTGCGGTGGCTGCCTGTCCGATTCACAAACTCATGACCGCCACGAAGATTGATATAGAAACGCTGGCGTGACGTCGAAAGACGATATTAACCGACACACCGGAGGAAGTCCGCATGCAAAAAGAGACTACCGATCAGAATGTGCTTCAGCACATCGAACGTCTGGTGGCCGAGGAGGAGCGGCTCAATGCCAGCCCCGAGGCGGCGTCCACCCATCAGCAGCGGTTGAAGGATATCGGGGTGGCGCTGGATCGTTGCTGGGACCTGCTGCGCCAGCGGCGCGCGCTGCGGGAATTCGGGCGTGACCCGGACGATGCGCAAGTGCGCACGGCCGAGGTCGTGGAAAAATACAAGCAGTAACCCATCTCATGGCTTGGCTGCCTGGGCTTACGGGCTTTTCAATCAGAGGAGAACAACATGCATAATCCATGCGATGTTGCAGTGCTGGTCGGCAGCCTGCGCAAAGAATCCTTCAACCGCAAGGTGGCGAATGCGCTTGCAGAACTGGCGCCATCGGATCTGAGACTGGAAATCGTTGAGATCGGCAGGTTGCCGTTGTACAACCAGGACTTGGACGCCGCGGATCCTCCGGCGGCCTGGAAGAGTTTTCGTGAGCGCGTCGGACGCGCCGACGCGGTGCTGTTCGTCACGCCCGAGTACAACCGCGGGATTCCCGGCCCGCTCAAGAATGCCATAGATGTGGGCTCTCGGCCTTACGGTCACAGCGCGTGGAATACCAAGCCCGGCGCGGTGATCAGTGTCTCGCCCGGCGCCATCGGCGGCTTCGGCGCCAACCATCACCTGCGGCAGTCGCTGGTGTTTCTGAACGTGCCGGTGATGCAGCAGCCGGAAGCCTATATCAGTGGCGCCGACAAGCTGTTCGATGCCAGCGGCAAGCTGGTTAATGACGGGACGCGCAAGTTTTTGCAGCAGTTCATGCAGGCGTTCGCCGCATGGATTGCGACCTGCACCAAATCCTGATTACGCGGCCATATCGCCGGCGGGCATTTCAGTCATCTTGAGGCGTTGTGTCTGGCTGCGGCACTACCGGCGTTACGCCTCCATTCGCGAGCGCGCGGTTGAAGGCCGGCAGATCATTTTGCAACAGGCTGTCAAACTGCGACGTGGCGCTCGCGATCTGGGCATCCAGCGACTGCAACACCTGCATCGAGGCATCGGTCGCGGTATAACCCGGGTTGCCGAGCACGTCGCCGCCGCCGGTGCCGATTTCGGCACTCAGCCAGATCAAGTGCAGATACAAACTGTCGTTCCCCAGGAAGGACTTGTGGTCACTGTCGGCCAGCCCTGGTGAGAGCAACTGGTTCTCGACGGCTTGCAGTTTCCGGTCCATGTCCTCGACGCTGGCCAGCGTGGTCTTGCCTTTGGCCGACGGCTGGGCTTTCAACGCATTCTCGATGGTCTGGAGCTGCGTGCGTAACCACTCGATGCGATTCACCGTGTCGGATACCGCGGTGATGTCGTCGCGGATGTGCAGCAGGGTCTTGACCACCGCTTCGGTCTCGGCCGGAGTCGCGAGTGCACGCGGGTCAGCGAGTATTTTCAGCGGTGCATCGTGGGATTTGCCGTCCACCGTGACCCGCACCGTGTAGTTTCCGGGTGCCGCCATGGGGCCGACCTGCCCGCCGTAAATCCCCCAGTGGGTGATGGGCCGCGAGGCTTTGCCCATGAAGCGCAGCGTATTCCAGACTTGCGGGTTGTCAGCCGGGGTGGTGCGCAACGCGATCAATTTGGGCGGCGCGTAACGCAAATCCCAATCCACACGATTGAGACCGGCCTGCAATTCACCAGCGCCGGATGGGCGCCGGAAGAACGAGCGCGTGAATGCCTGGAGCGGCGACAGCTTCGAGTTGTCGGGCGGCTTGGGTGACAGCGTCATGCGTCGCACCAGCGCGCCCTGCGAGTCCAGTATCGAGATCGTGACCTTGTCTTTGGATTTGGTGGGCAAGTAGAAGTCGATCCACGCGTGTGCGCCCTGGAAAAACCGATAGGTGGGGCGTGAATCGAACACCTGGACCTGAGTAGGTGCGGATTGCGTGGCCAGTTTTTCCAGTGGCGTGATGTCTTCGAGTACATAGATGCCACGACCGTAGGTGGATACCACCAGATCGTGGAAATTCTTCTGCACCGTTTCCCAGGATACCGGCGCATGCGGCAGGCCGGATTGCAACGGCATCCAGTTGCCGCCGTCGTCGAGCGATACATACAGGGCGTTGCCGGTGCCCGCGAACAGCAGGTTCTGGCTGTACGGATCCTGCGCCACCGAGCTGACGCTGCTCACCGGGCTCGGCGGGATCCCCTTGACGATGAGTTTCCAACTGCGTCCGAAGTTGCTGGTCTTGTAGATGTACGGCTTGCTGTCACCCATGAGCGAGCGGTCCACGGCGAGATACGCACTGCCGGCATTGAAGTGCGAAGGCTCGATGCGCTCGACTGTGCCCCAGGGTGGCAGGTCCGGGATGTTTTTGGTGACATTGTCCCAATGCCCACCGCCATCGCGCGTCAGCCATACCTGGCCGTCGTTGGTGCCCGCCCAGATCAGCCCTGGCTGCACCGGCGAAGGTGCAATCGCGAATACCACTTCGCCGTAGAACTGGCCGAGGTTATCCTGGCGGTGCATTACCCCGTCCACGATCAGGCCGCCGGAGCCGGCCAGGTATTTGGGATCGCGCGTGGACAGATCCGGGCTGATGACTTTCCAGCTCTGGCCGCCATTATCGGTTTCGAAAATCACTTGGCAGCCGTAATACACCTTGTTGTGATCGAAAGGGTCAATCGCCAGCGGTGCGCTCCAATGGCAGCGGTATTTGACGCTCTGCGGCGCGGCGTCCAGCGGATGCTCCGGCCAGGGGCTGACGGCGCGTGGATAGCCGACGCGCGTGTCCAGGCGCGTGACTTCGTCGGCGTAGCAGGTGCTCCACACGATATCGGGATTGCTGGGTTCGGCATACGTGAAGCCGGATTCGCAGCCGCCGACGTCGTGCCAACCGGTGCCCTGTTCCTGCGGGCTGTCGAAAATCCCGGGCGTGGAGTCTGGATAGGCCGGGCCGCGCAGGCCGGTATCGTCCTGCATGTTGGTGTAAACCTCATAGGGAATCTGGTTGTCCACCGACACGTGGTACATCTGGCCAATGGGAAACGACACGCGCCGCCAGTTGCGCCCGCCAGTGGTGCTGATGGTGACGCCGGCGTCGTCGGTATCCACGATGCGATCGGCATTGGTCGGGTCTATCCAGATATCGTGATTGTCGCCGCCGGCCGGAATTTCCTGGAAGGTCAGGCCGCCGTTTTCGGACTGATAGAAACTGTTGCTCGCGATGTAAATTCGGTCCTCATCGGACGGCGATACCGCCAATCGCGTGGAGTAGCCGGCACGTTCGGTGAGCAGCCGGTCGTAGTTGACCACGTGCCACTTCTGGCCGCCGTCGTCGGAGCGCCACAGTGAGCCCTGTTTCCAGGTCTGAACGAGCGCATACACGCGCTGCGGATCCGAAGGCGCGATCGCCACGTCAATCTTTCCAACCGGCGGATGCGGCAAGCCATGGCTTTCGATATTGGTCCAGGTGTTGCCGCCATCGCGCGACATATACACCGCGCTCGAGAGTCCGCCGCTGTTCATCTGCCAGGGCCGAATCTGGAATTGCCACATGCCCGCGAACAGGATGGCGGGATCCTGGGGATCCATGGTCAGGCCGGAGCAGCCGGTATCGCCGTTGACGAACAACACTTGCTTCCAGGTTTTCCCGCCATCCTGGGTACGCCACACGCCGCGTGATTTCTCCATGCGCGTGCCAGTACCTTCGGCACACACGAAGACATTGTCGGAATTGCGCGGATTGACGATGATGCGGGCGATGGTACCGGTGTCTTCCAGTCCCAGGTGCTGCCAACTGCGTCCGCCATCACTGGATTTGTACACGCC
>DATEJV010000062.1:0-3441 GCA_035277745.1 Gammaproteobacteria bacterium
TATGTCATTTTCTTCCCTCGGCCTGTCGGCCGAGTTACTGCGTGCCGTGAGCGATCGTGGCTACGCCGAACCCACCCCCGTGCAGTCCCGCGCCATCCCTGTGGTGCTGGCGGGCCGTGATCTTCAGGCCGCCGCCCAGACCGGCACCGGCAAAACCGCCGGCTTTACCCTGCCGCTTTTGCAGCGCCTGCAGAAAAATCCACAGCATTCCCGCGCGCCGCGCGTGCTGGTGCTCACGCCCACACGTGAGCTGGCCGCGCAGGTACATGAGAGTGTGCAGACCTACGGCAAGTACCTGCCGTTCACCGCCACGGTCATTTTCGGCGGCGTCAACATCAATCCGCAGATCGAGAAGCTGCGGCATGGCGCGGACATCGTGGTGGCCACGCCCGGTCGGCTGCTGGATCACGCGCAACAGAAAACCATTGATCTCGCGCACGTCGAAATCCTGGTGCTGGACGAAGCCGATCGCATGCTCGATATGGGCTTCATCCGCGACATCCGCCGCATCCTGGCGCTGTTGCCGAAACAACGGCAGAACCTTTTGTTCTCCGCCACGTTCTCGGAAGACATCCGCAAACTCGCCGCTGGCCTGCTGCACAACCCGGAAATCATTGATGTGGCGCCGCGCAACAGCACGGCCGAGCGCGTCAGCCAGTGTGTGTATCTCTGTGAAAGGGGTGTGAAGCGCGCGCTGCTTGCGTGGCTCATCGGCTCAGGCAACTGGCGGCAAGTCTTGATATTCACCCGCACCAAGCACGGCGCCAACCGCCTGTGCGCACAGTTGCAGCAGGACAGCATCGAGGCGGCGGCCATCCACGGCAACAAGAGTCAGGGCGCGCGCACGCGCGCGCTCGCGGAGTTCAAGCAGGGGCGCGTGCGCGCGCTGGTGGCTACCGACATCGCCGCCCGCGGCCTGGATATTGACCAGTTGCCGCACGTGGTGAACTACGAACTGCCGAACGTGCCTGAGGACTACGTGCACCGTATCGGCCGCACCGCGCGCGCCGGTCGCGCGGGTGAAGCGATTTCGCTGGTATCGCCGGATGAGCGTGCGTTCCTCAAAGACATTGAACGGCTGCTGAAACAGGAACTGCCGCGTGCCACGGCGGAAGGTTTCAGACCGAACCCGGCTGTCCTCAAGCCGGATCCGGACAACCGCCCCGTGCATCGCGAACACCGCCCACAGCCTGCGCACAAGCAGGAATCCGGCTGGCACAGCCGATCCGGCGCTCGCGGCCACGGTCAGCGCTCCGCTCAGCGGCGCAACGCCGGCCGCGCACGCTGATACGCGCAAACGCCACGATCCTGATCGGCCGCGATATCGACCGGCAGGCACTACGAAAAGCATCGGATTCAGGGCTATACTTGGACCCGGTCCACGATGCGGCTGCCCGTGGGCATACACATCGGACAGGAGAAGTTCATGTCCCCGCGCCGTGCCCGGCCCAATCATCCAACCGATGCCGAGCTTGAAATCCTCAACGTACTCTGGAAACGCGGACCGAGCACGGTCGGCGACGTGCACGCCAAGATCCTCGAGCACAACCGTGTGGGTTACACCACCGTGCTCAAGCTCATGCAGATCATGCACGCCAAGGGTTTGCTGGAGCGCGACGATTCCGCGCGCGCACATGTTTACCAACCCACCGCCAGCCGCGAGCACACCCAGCGGCAACTGCTGAGCAAGCTCACGCAGCGCGCCTTCGGCGGCTCGGTCGCGGACTTGGTTTTGCAGGCGTTGGGTTCGGGTAAGCACGCCAGCCCCGCGGAGCTGGCGCGCATCCGCGAACTGATTGACGAGCTGGAGAAATCGTAACCATGGGCGGGCCGGCGGATTCCGTCATGCTGCAGCATCTCGCCTGGAGCCTGATCCACTTGCTGTGGCAGGGCGCACTCGTCGGGCTGGTGTACTGGTGTGTGCGGCACGCGCTGCGTAACGCGAAACCGCAGGCGCGCTATCTGCTCGCGCTCGGCACCCTGCTAGCACTGACACTGCTGCCGCCGTGCACATTCTTCTGGCTCGGCGGCTGGCAGGCAAGCAACACCGGCGCACAGATTGCGCTGCCAATCCAGGGGTTCGTGATATCCGCCGCAAGCGCACCTGCGGGGTTGGCGGTAGCGCCGGCTCAGCAAGCTTTTCCGTACTTATCGTGGGTAGTCTGGTTGTGGCTGGCCGGCGTGGCCTGCATGGGCGCACGCGCGTTCCGGGGTTGGACGCAGGCCGCAAACCTGCGTCCCCAGCCCACTTCAGCGCCACACCCCTGGCAGGCGTTGCTCAGCGCATTGCAGCAGAAAATGCAGATGCAGCGGGCGATTCAGTTGCTCGCCTCCGCGCGCGTTCAAGCGCCGTTGGTCATCGGCTGGCTCAAGCCGGTGATCCTGATCCCACCCAGCGCCGTAATCGGACTGGATTGGCGGCAGGCGGAAATGATTCTCGCGCATGAGCTTGCGCACATCCGGCGTCACGATTATCTTTTCAATCTGTTGCAGATCACGGTGGAAGCCCTGCTGTTCTATCATCCGGTGGTGCACTGGATTTCCCGGGATGCACGCAACGAGCGCGAGTTCTGCTGCGATGACATAGTCATGCAGACCTGCGGCGATCGCCTGAGCTACATCAAGGCGCTGGCGGAACTTGAGCAGCATCGCCTGCATGCCTCGGCGGCGCTGGCCGCGAGCGGCGGCGCGCTGTGGCATCGCGCTTACCGGCTCGCCTACCGCATCGAACCCATCGGCCGGCTGCCCGTGTGGTCAGCCCTGCTGGCGCTGCTCGCCGCGGTGTTGGCCGCTGCGTTACTGGTCCATCCGCAGCGCACAGCCGAACAGACTGTCATGCACGCATCTGCTGTGGTGCACCCAGTAGCGGTCGCTGCGGTACCCGTGCCTGCAATCAAGAAATTGCCGGTTTCCGCGGTCCAGGTCGCAGCACAGCGTACGGTACTTCCTCCCACACGGATCGCACCATCTGCGCCAGATCTTCAATTTGCTCTTGCGTCAGCCATAGCGCTGCCGCCGCAAACGGTGACGCCGCCGGCCGCCGCGTTACCAACGCAGCTCGCGGAAGTTTCGGCGCCGCCCGCGCCAGCCATACTCGTGGTAGCACGGCATCCGCTGCCACAGCCGGAGTACCCGTATGCGGCGCTGCGCGACGGTCTCGGCGGCACGGTACGGATTTCGTTCCGTGTCGGCCCCGGCGGTCAGGTCGCCGATATCCGCACGCAAATGATTTCCGGCCCGGCAATCCTGGCCTCCGCCGCGCGCGCGGCCCTCGAGAACTGGCAATTCCAGCCGGTACAGATCAACGGCAAAACTGTCACACCGCAGATCAATCTGGAATTTGTGTTCAGCGCCAACCCGGAGACCAAACCAGCCGGCGACTGCGCCCTGGTGACCGGCAGCCGTGTCTGTCACTCATACCGGATCAGCCTGCAGAATGTC
>DATEJV010000063.1:0-6435 GCA_035277745.1 Gammaproteobacteria bacterium
CGCCGATGCGCGCATAACGGCGCTTGGAGCCGCCCAGCACCTTGATGCATTTCAGGCTCTTGGCGCCGGAATTGTCGGCGGCATCGAGCACGGTGCGCATCTGGATCATGGCTGCACGTCCGTCTGGCTCGCGGCAGCGGCGCGCGGCGCGCGCGCCAAAATCCTCACGAGCTTCCAGGCCTTGTCGCGCGACATCGGCCGGCAGGGCGCGATCTCGACGGTATCGCCTTCCTGGCAGGCGTTTTCCTCGTCGTGTGCCTTGATCTTGGTGCGCCGATGCAGGATCTTGCCGTACTCGGGATGCGTGACCACGCGCTCCACTACCACGGTGATGGTCTTCTGCATCTTGTTGCTCACCACGCGCCCGGTCAGGGTGCGCTCGGCTTTCACGGTTTCACTTGTCGCGTTCATTTCTTCACTGCCTTGGCCCGCTCGGCCTGCACGGTCTTGACGCGCGCGATGTTCTTGCGCGCGTTGCGTATCTGGTGGCCGCGCGGCATCTGCCCGCTCGCCTGCTGCATTGCAAGGTTGAACTGCTCCTGGCGCAGTGCCAGGAGTTCGTCCTTCAACTGCTGCTCGTTCTTGGCGCGCAATTCCTTGGCGTCCATCACATCACCTGCCGACTGACAAACGTGGTGGTCACGGAAATCTTGGCGGCCGCGAGGCGGAACGCCTTGCGCGCCGTGGCTTCATCCACGCCTTCCATCTCGTAGAGCATCGAGCCCGGCTGTACCTTGGCGACCCAATACTCGACGTTGCCCTTGCCGTTGCCCATGCGCACCTCGAGCGGCTTCTTGGTGACCGGCACGTCGGGGAACACCCGGATCCAGATCTTGCCGCCGCGCTTCACGAAATGCGTCATGGCGCGCCGGCCGGCTTCGATTTCGCGCGCGGTGAGGCGCCCGCGATCCGTGGCTTTGAGGCCGTACTCGCCGTAGGCCACGCTGTTGCCGGTCTGCGCGAGCCCGCGGTTGCGGCCTTTCTGCTGCTTGCGGAATTTGGTGCGCTTAGGCTGCAACATCGGCCTTCACTCCGGCTTTGGCCTTGTCGGCGGCGGTTTCGCGACCGATGCTGATTTCACTCGCGTCCAGAATCTCACCCTTGAAGATCCATACCTTGACGCCGATCACGCCATAGGTGGTCTTGGCCTCGGCGCTGCCGTAATCGATGTCGGCGCGCAGGGTATGCAGCGGCACGCGGCCTTCGCGGTACCATTCGCTGCGCGCGATTTCCGCACCGTTCAGGCGTCCGGACACGCGCACTTTCACGCCCAGCGCCCCGAGACGCATGGTGTTCTGCACCGCGCGCTTCATGGCGCGGCGGAACATGATGCGGCGCTCGAGCTGCTGCGCGATGCCTTCCGCCACCAGATAAGCGTCGAGCTCCGGCTTGCGGATTTCCTCGATGGTCACATCCACCTCGGTGCCCGGCATCATCTTGATGAGCTGCGCGCGCAGCGCCTCGATGTCCTCGCCTTTCTTGCCGATCACCACGCCGGGACGCGCCGTGTGAATGGTAATCTGGCATTTCTTCGCGGGCCGCTTGATCTCCACGCGGCTGACCGAAGCCTGCGCAAGCTTCTTCTTCAGGAAGTCGCGCACTTTCAAATCGGCATGCAGGTTCTCCGCATAGGCGCCCTTGTTCGCGAACCACTTGGAATTCCAGTCCGACGCGATGCCCAGACGGAAACCCACCGGATTGACTTTCTGACCCATGGCTTTGTCCTTACTCGTCCGCCACTGTCAGGCTGATGTGGCTGGTACGTTTCAGAATGCGTGCGCCGCGGCCCTTGGCGCGCGGCATCATGCGCTTCATGCGCGGGCCGTCGTCCACGCACACGCGCGCGACCTTCAACGCGTCAATATCCGCGCCGTTGTTGTGCTCGGCATTGGCGATGGCCGACTCCAGCACCTTCTTCAACAACTGCGCGGCACGGCGCGGGCTGAACTCCAGGATCTTGAGCGCCTGCCCGACCGGCTGGCCGCGGATCTGGTCGGCCACGAGCCGCGCCTTGTAGGGCGTGACACGCGCGAATTTATGGGTTGCCGCTACCTGCATGCTTGCGTCCTCAGGTCTTGGCCTCGGTGGTTTCAGCGGCCACCTTGCGCTCGCCGTGACCCTTGAACACGCGGGTGGCGGCAAACTCGCCCAACTTGTGGCCGACCATGTTCTCGCTCACCAGCACCGGCACGTGCTGGTGACCGTTGTGCACCGCGATGGTCAGGCCCACCATTTCGGGGGTGACCATCGAGCGCCGCGACCAAGTCTTAATCGGCTTGCGGTTGCCGCTGCTCGACGCCGCCTCGACCTTCTTGGCGAGGTGCGGATCCACGAATGGGCCCTTGCGGATTGAACGCGGCACAGTGCTAACCTCTCATCACTTGACGTTGCGCCGGCGCACGATCATGCGATCGGTGCGCTTGTTGGCGCGCGTTTTGTAACCCTTGGTGGGCTGGCCCCAGGGCGATACCGGATGCGGGTTGCCCTGCCCGGATTTGCCCTCGCCGCCGCCGTGCGGATGATCTATCGGGTTCATGGCCAGGCCGCGCACCGTCGGGCGGATGCCGCGCCAGCGGCGCGCGCCCGCCTTGCCGTATACGCGCAGATTGTGCTCGTCGTTGCCGACCTCGCCGACCGTGGCGCGGCAGTCAATGTGAATCTTGCGCATCTCGCCGGAGCGCAGCCGCACGGTGGTGTAGGCGCCTTCGCGCGCCACCACCTGCACTGAGGCCCCGGCGCTGCGTGCGAGTTGTGCGCCCTTGCCGGGCTGCAACTCCACGCAGTGCACCTGGGTGCCGACCGGGATGTTCCTGAGCGGCAGGGCGTTGCCCGGCTTCACGGGCGCGTGGCTGCCGGCGAGGATTTCCTGGCCGCGCTCCACGCCCTTGGGCGCGATGATGTAGCGGCGTTCGCCATCCTTATACAGCACCAGCGCCAGGTGCGCGGTGCGATTCGGATCGTACTCGATGCGTTCCACCCGGCCGCTGACGCCGTCCTTGTCACGCTTGAAATCAATCAGGCGGTAATGCTGCTTGTGGCCGCCGCCCTGGTGACGCGTGGTGATGCGTCCTGCGTTGTTGCGCCCGCCGCGCCGGGTCTGGCGCCCAAGCAGCGGCGCGTGCGGCCCGCCCTTGTGCAGGCCGGGAGTGCTGACCATCACCACGGCACGCCGGCCGGGCGAGGTGGGTCTGGCTTTTTTGACCGGCATGACTATTACCGCCTCAGGCCTTTTCGCCCATGAAACTGATGGAACTGCCCGGCGCCAGACGCACGTAGGCTTTCTTCCAGTTGCTCTGCGTACCGGCGCGCTGGCCGGTCCGCTTGGTCTTGCCGCGCACGTTCACGATCTGCACGTCGGCGACTTTGACGTCAAACAGCTTTTCCACCGCGCGGCGCACCCGCGGCTTGTCGGCATCGCGGCGCACGCGGAACACCACCTGATTGTGGGCGTCGCCCACCTGCGTGGCTTTTTCCGACACGTGCGGCCCGAGCAGCACGCGCGTCACGGATTCGTGCTTGAGCTTCATGCCAGCCACTCCTCGAGGCGGCGGATGGACGGCACGGTCAGCAAGATCTTGTCGTAGCCCACGAGACTCACCGGATCGAGTCCCGTGACTTCGCGCACCTCGACATTCACGAGGTTACGCGCCGCCAGATACAGCTTCTCGTCCACCTGCTCGGTGACGATCAGCACGTTGCTCTCCAGACCCAGCGCCCTGAGCTTGGTTGCCAGCTGCTTGGTTTTCGGCGCTTCGACGCCGAATTCCGTCAGCACCACTACGCGTTGCTGACGCACGAGCTCCGACAGGATCGCGCGCATCGCGCCCTGATACATCTTGCGGTTGACCTTCTGGCTGAAGTCGCGCGGCACCGCCGCGAAGGTCTTGCCGCCGCCGCGCCACAAGGGACTCCTGATCGAGCCGGCGCGCGCCTGGCCGGAACCTTTCTGCGCCCAGGGTTTTTTGCCGCCGCCGCGTACCATGCCGCGGGTCTTTTGCGCCTTGGTGCCGGCACGCCCGCCGGCCAGAAAGGCGGTCACTACCTGATGTACCAGCGCTTCGTTGAATTCGCGCGCGAAAGTCGCGTCCGAAAGCGTTATGGACTGGCCGCCCGAGTTGCTGTGCAGCTGCATTTCCATGTTGTGTCCCTCAGCCGCCCGCCACCGGGCGGATGATGAGGTTGCCGCCCTCCGAGCCGGGCACGGCGCCTTTCACCAGCAGCAGATTCTTGTCGGCATCCACGCGCACCACCTCGAGATTGAGCGCAGTGCGGCGTACGGCGCCGAGATGCCCCGACATCTTCTTGCCCGGGAACACGCGCCCCGGGGTCTGGCGCTGGCCGATGGAGCCGGGAGCGCGGTGCGACAGCGAGTTGCCGTGGGTTGCATCGCCCATGGTGAAATGGTGGCGCTTGATGGTGCCCTGGAAGCCTTTGCCGAGGCTGGTGCCGGTTACCGATACCTTCTGGCCGGGCTTGAAAATGTCCACCTTGATTTCGCCACCGGGCTTGAGGTCGGCGCCTTCGTCCGCCCCCAGCCGGAATTCGCCCGACACCCGGCCCGCGCCGGTATTCGCTTTCGCGTAGTGGCCGGCGAGTGCCTTGGTAACGCGGCTCGCGCGGCGGCTGCCGGCCGTCACCTGCACGGCGCGATAACCGTCGGAATCCGCGGTTTTCACCTGGGTGATGCGGTTGGGTTCGACTTCAATGACGGTCACCGGCACCGAAGCGCCGTCTTCAGAGAAAACGCGGGTCATGCCGCATTTGCGACCGATTACACCGAGCGCCATCTTGTAGTCCTCATCCGGTGCCGACTGCGATTGGTCAGCACGTCGTTAAACCACACGCGGCCCGGTGAGGAAGACCCCACCGGGCCGCAGAGAGCTGAAAATTATACCAGCCTCCCAGCCCCCATAACAGGGCCGGAAAGGCTCAATTGACCTTGATGCGTACGTCCACGCCAGCCGGCAAATCCAGCTTCATCAGGGCGTCCACGGTCTTGTCCGTGGGGTTGACGATGTCCATGAGACGCTTGTGCGTGCGGATTTCGTACTGGTCGCGGGCATCCTTGTCGACATGCGGCGACACCAGGAGCGTAAAGCGCTCCATCTTGACCGGCAGTGGAATCGGGCCCTTCACCTGGGCGCCGGTACGCTTGGCGGTCTCGACGATTTCCTTGGCGGACTTGTCAATCAGCCGGTAATCAAAGGCCTTGAGGCGGATGCGGATGGTTTCGGTGGCCATGGAATTACTCGATGATCTTCGCGACCACGCCGGCGCCGACGGTGCGGCCGCCCTCGCGGATGGCAAAGCGCAGTCCGTCCTCCATGGCGATCGGGCTGATGAGCGAGACCACCATCTTGATGTTGTCTCCGGGCATCACCATCTCCACGCCCTTCGGCAGGTCCACCGAGCCGGTCACGTCCGTGGTGCGAAAGTAAAACTGCGGCCGGTAACCGTTGAAGAACGGGGTGTGCCGTCCGCCCTCTTCCTTGGTGAGCACGTACACTTCGGCCTCAAACTTGGTGTGCGGGGTGATGGAGCCGGGCTTGGCGAGCACCTGCCCGCGCTCGACTTCCTCGCGCTTGGTGCCCCTCAAGAGCACTCCGATGTTGTCACCCGCCTGCCCCTGATCCAGGAGTTTCCTGAACATCTCGACCCCGGTCACCACCGTCTTGCTGGTCGGACGGATGCCGATGATCTCGATTTCATCGCCGACTTTGACGATGCCGCGCTCCACCCGCCCGGTCACGACCGTGCCGCGCCCGGAGATGGAAAATACGTCCTCCACCGGCATCAGGAACGCTCCGTCTATCAGCCGCTTGGGCTCGGGAATCCAGGTGTCGAGCGAGTCCACGAGCTTTTCGATGGACTTGATGCCAATCTCCGAGGCATCGCCCTCCAGCGCCTTCAGGGCCGAGCCGATGATGATCGGGGTCTTGTCGCCGGGAAACTGGTAAACGGTCAACAGATCGCGCACTTCCATCTCGACGAGCTGCAGCAGCTCCTTGTCGTCCACCATGTCGGCTTTGTTCATGTACACCACGATGTAGGGCACGCCCACCTGGCGGGCCAGGAGGATGTGCTCGCGGGTCTGGGGCATGGGGCCGTCGGCCGCCGAAACCACCAGGATCGCTCCGTCCATCTGCGCCGCCCCGGTGATCATGTTCTTTACGTAGTCAGCGTGTCCCGGGCAGTCCACGTGCGCGTAGTGACGCTTGGCGCTCTCGTACTCCACGTGCGAGGTCGCAATCGTGATGCCGCGCGCCTTCTCCTCCGGCGCGTTGTCAATCTGGTCGTAGGCTTTCGCCTCACCGCCAAATTTCTTCGACTGAATCACCGTCAGCGCCGCCGTCAGCGTGGTCTTGCCGTGATCCACATGCCCAATCGTCCCCACGTTCACATGCGGCTTCTTGCGCTCGTATTTTGCCTTGGACA